>JBNLDA010000028.1:0-12276 GCA_050304095.1 Arcobacteraceae bacterium
AACTATATTTTTCTCTTTTTGGTCATAATGATAGACGCCACTAAGTATCCCTTTAATCCCACGTATTTGCAGATATATTTCACAAGGGTACAAAGCCCCTGCACTTGGCTGTGTACGAAGAGTATAAAAGCTTCCATCATGCACTTGTTGTTTATAGGTGATTGTTCCAATCAGGTCAATATCTTTTAATGCTTCGTGCTCTTCAATATTATAACGATAACAAAACTTAGGATAGGTTTTAAACGTACTTGGTTGTGTTCGCCAATCTAAAAAAAATGCATTTTTACGTACAGAAATATAAGAGTGATCCGTTGCTCTTTGAATATTCATTTTATTGCTTTTTATAAAGTTTGGTCAACCGTGCATAATCATAAAAATCACTTAACATCAAGTATCGAATATCAACATCTTCGTATTTTTCTATTAGTTTTTCATTGCCTTGATTATAAAGCCGTACATCTTCATTAAACTCTTTTGGAAAATCAAGTTTTTGTGCTCCGCTATGTGCAAAACAATCCATAAAACGATAGAAAAGTTCATTTACTAAGTCAATTTTCTCTTGAGTTGGTTCTTTTAAGTATCCTCTGGTAGATTCAAACTCTTTACAGATTTGCTCTAAACATTTTTCCATACGATATCAGTCTTTGAGTAGTTTATAGATTTTTGGAGTAACGGCTAGGTCTATTGCTTTAAAGCCATCAAGATTTTCTAAAGATTTATTAGCTCCAAATTCTACTAAGAGTTTGACCATATCTTCTTTTCCAGCGCTTGCACTGTACATTAATGCGGTCACACCATTATCATTGGCACTATCGAGGTTGATCCCTGCTTTTACAAGCAATTCTACACATTTATAATCTTGTCCAAAACAAGCATTCCATAAGGCCGTGTTTCCATCAATATTTTTGATCTCTAAATCTGGATTAAGTGTAAGTATATCTTCAACGATATTAGCTTTAGCTTCTCGTACGGCTTTCATCAATGCACTATTACCGTATTGACCAACTAAATTTATATTATCTTTGTTATAGCCATTTTCATTTAGCCATTGTAATGTTTCTTTTTTCATAGAGAGTTCTATTCAAGAACTATACCATGTAAGAAAATCTATAAAATCAATCTTCTCTCTCGTTCAGGTGCAAAATAGCTTTCAAGGTAATTATCTAGTAAGCTTTTTTTCAAACGCTTTTGAGTTTGTTGCGGTAATGGGATATGGTAATTACCATCAAAAATCTTCGAGACAATAAAGCCTGTATAATCAACAATAAAAGTTTTACTCATTGTATTACTTATAGATATTATATAGAGTGTTTTCCCATCATATTGATACTCATATGCAGAGATAAATCTGCTTTTTAGAATATTAACTGTTTGTGCATTTTTGAATTCTTGTGTAAAATGATATCTGAAATATCCAGCAGGTGAACCATTCCAATGTACATTATGAGGTAATCGTATATATTCAATATGAAAAGCACCCTCATCGATCGTATACGCATTTTGAACATAGCGATGAAATTTATGAATAATTGGCCTTTGTAATTGTAAAGAGATAGTGGTATTCTCTAATTTTAAATGAAAAATATCCCTATCAAGTTGCACTGATTGCTGATTTGCACAACCATTCAAGAAAAAAACTGTCACTAAAACTATTATGGTTACTCTAAAGTATTTCATGGCTTCTCTTTGAAAATAAATTTTATTATTATATCATATTTTATATCTTCCTAAATAAGATATAACTATAATTAAAAATTATAAAGGAAAATAACTTATGAGTAGTGCATTAAAAACATCAGATATACTCACTTGGGATATAAGAATAATTTTATACATCTCATCTTTATCAACATTGCTATTTTCAGAAAATTATTGTGTGAATGTTTGTCCTTTTATTGATGGACTTGCCCCTGCACAACTTACCCTTAACCTATTCACTGTTTTTATCTTACATATATTAGTGCGTGAATTTTTATATTTTAAATTCTCAAAACCATTTAAAAATTTAACTCTTCCAAGGCATATTTATTATCTTTCAGTATTATCTTGGATCATTGCTGGGATCATCGCCTTTTTCTTACATTTTATTAAATATCCAGATTTTCCAATTGGTAGTCACATCAAACTATTGAGTAGTTATTGGGTCTTAGGTGCAGCCATATTAGCTCAAATTGAATATATCCTTTTTGAATATAAATATAAAAAAATAGTTAAAAATGTAGATATAACCTTTTACAACGAAAATATCTCTAAACGAATTATTGAAAGTTTTATGATACTTACTCTTGCCCCAGCCATCACTATTTTTCTCGTTTTAATTAGATATAAAAGTGAAACAGGAATGGGTGGCCATTTAATTGAAGAGTTAAGTTATATTGTTGCACTTTTTACTTTTACAGCAATTATCACCTCTGTGATGTTTGGAAGAATGTTAAAAAGCGATACCAATAAGATCCTTCACTCTATCACGGATATAAAAAATGGTAACTATAATATCAATATAGATATTGCCAGATCAGATGAATTGGGTGAGATATCCAATGCACTTGAAGGGATGGCCACACAAATTGATGATTTGAATAAAGAGATTATAGCAACCCAAACTGAAGTAGTAAACACCATGAGTGAAGTGGCTGAAACCAGAAGTAAAGAAACAGGAAATCATGTTAAAAGAGTAGCACTATATTCAGAACTTTTAGCATTGCATTATGGACTTGATCAAAACGAAGCGACACTTCTTAAACAAGCAAGCCCAATGCACGACCTTGGAAAGGTTGGAATTCCAGATAGCATTCTAAACAAACCAGGAAAACATACTCACGAAGAATTTGAGATCATGAAAGAGCATGCCCAACTAGGCTATGATATTTTAAAGCACTCTGATAGACCTCTAATAAAAGCAGCTTCAATTGTAGCACATCAACATCATGAAAAGTGGGATGGTTCAGGCTATCCTAGAGGATTAAAAGGGGAAGATATTCATATCTATGGAAGGATAACTGCTGTTGCAGATGTATTTGATGCTCTAGGAAGTGATAGATGCTATAAAAAAGCTTGGGAAGAAGATCGCATCCTCGATCTATTTAAAGAACAACGAGGCAAACACTTTGATCCACAACTTATTGATCTATTTTTTGCAAATCTTGATCAATTTAGAATGATCAGAGATCAATTAAAAGATAAATTTAGCCATTAAAAATTTCATTATATATTAAGATATATAGCGGTACACTTCTTGCATAATGTGTTTTGTCATTGTTTTTTTCAATACAATGCGTTATATACTAAACTATATAAGGAGCTTTTGTGGAGTTTACATCTTCTTTGTCGTTACTAGATTCAGATAATACATTTTTGTTAGAAAAAAGGATTTTACTTTTAGAAGCAATTGAAAGATTAGGATCTATTAGTCAAGCAGCCAAAGCAGTACCCATGAGCTATAAAGCTGCATGGGACGCTATCGATGCCATGAACAACCTTTGTCCAACCCCTATCGTGCAAAAAGAAACGGGCGGGAAAGGTGGTGGTGGAGCCAAATTGACCCCATATGGTAAAAACTTAATTGATACCTATTCACTTCTTCACAGTGAACATCAAAAGTTTTTGAACCATTTGACAAAGATGACTGATTTTAACACAGGAGCACTTAAATCAATACAAAGGGTTGCGATGCAAATTAGTGCAAGAAATCAAATTGCTGGGACGATCGAGCATATCGATCATGGGAAAGTTAATGCTTCTGTGTTTGTCAAGCTTAAAAGTGGTTACTCAATTGTTAGTGTGATCACTAACAATGCAGTTGAATCACTGGGGATGCAAGTTGCAGATGAGGTAGTATGTATCTTCAAATCGAGTTCAGTCTTACTCACAACAGATCTAACACTGAATATTAGTGCAAGAAATAAATTTCAAGGTACCATTGAGAAGATTACCAATGGTGAGGTGAATTCAGAGATTTTAATTGATATTGGTGGAGATAAGATCGCTTCAGTAATAACGACGACATCAATTAAAACATTAGGACTAAAAGTGGGTGCAAAAGTAAGTGCCATAATTAAATCATCAGATGTGATGATCGGGAAATAAGGAAGAATGATGATAAAGAAATTACTATTAACTGTTTTAACAACAAGTGCCTTAATGGCAGGGGAAATAAATATAGCCGTTGCAGCTAATGTAAGCTATGCTATTGAAGATTTGAAAAAAGAATTCAACAAAACAAATCCAGATACAAAAGTAAATGTTACACTTGGAAGTAGCGGGAAACTCACTGCTCAAATCAAAAATGGTGCTCCGTATCAACTATTTATGGCAGCCAATATGAAATACCCACAAGCACTTTATAGTGATAAAATAGCTATTACCAAACCAGTAGTTTATGCGCAAGGGAGTTTAGCATACTTGAGTTCAAAACCTCAAGATTTTTCTCAAGGCATTAATATAGTCGCTAATGAATCAATCAAGAAAATAGCTATTGCCAATCCTAAAACTGCTCCTTATGGAAAAGCAGCTGTTGAAGCAATAGCTAATGCAAAACTTCTAGATATTGCAAAACCAAAATTTGTCTACGCTGAATCAATTTCTCAAACTGTTTCTTATGCAATTACAGCTGCAGATATTGGATTTATCGCTAAATCTTCACTTTATAGTCCAAAAATGACACAATATAAAGAAGGTGAAAATTGGGCAGAAGTTGACACAAAACTCTATACACCAATCAATCAGGGAATCGTAATACTGAATAATGCAAAAGAGAATGTTGAAGTAAAAGATTTTTATGAGTTCATCTTAAGTGATGCTGCAAAAAATATTATGAAAGCGTATGGATATTTAGTTCCATAATTCAAAGGAAAATCAATGAGCCAAATTCAAGCAGTCGTTCAATCAATCCGGTCAAAAGATTCATTACATATTGTTAAATGTGATTTTGAAGGGATGACTCTTTCTATTATTACGTTAGAGTTGCCATCTTTTGTAACACTAGGGGCTAAAGTATTACTGGGAGTAAAACCAACACAAATAGTACTTGGCACACAAAAAGTGGATACTATTAGTTATCAAAACCAAATAGAAGTAACCATTGATTCTATTGAATTTGGGGAATTACTCAGTGCTATTGCACTCAAAACATCAAATGGCTCATTGATCGATTCTATTATTACTACTGAGTCTGCCAAAAGATTAGCATTTAAAAAAGCTGATAAGATTATTGCTTTTATCAAAGCAACTGAAGTTTCCATCATAAAGGATTGTGATGCTTGATATTTTATCGCAACTAGATTTTGAACCTTTTGCATTATCTTTTAAACTTGCGGGTTTAACAACATTGATCTTATTTTTTATTTCTCTTCCGTTAGCATGGTGGTTATCACAAACTAAATCAAGATCAAAACCATTTGTAGAAGCATTAACTGCTTTGCCAATTGTTTTACCACCTTCAGTTTTAGGGTTTTATATTCTTGTGGCACTTTCACATAATTCACCATTGGGAGTGTTTTTTGAAAGTATTTTTGGAGTTAAATTAGTATTTAACTTCACAGGGCTTGTGATCGCTAGCTGTTTTTATAGTTTGCCCTTTATGGTGCAACCATTACAAAGTGGATTTGAATCAATTAATAAAAATATCTTGGAAGCAAGTTATATTGCTGGGAAAAATAAGCTTCAAACCATTTTCAATGTAGCTTTACCAAATATAAAACCAGCCCTTATGACTGCAATAATTGTAACCTTTGCTCATACTGTTGGTGAATTTGGAGTTGTGCTTATGGTAGGTGGAAGTATCCCCGGGGAAACAAAAGTTGCCTCTGTGGCTATCTATGAATTTGTAGAGATTATGGATTATAGTGCCGCACATATTTATAGTGCCATAATGGTAGTAATAAGCTTTTTGGTTCTATTAGGTGTTTATACATTTAATAGAAAACTCAATAATAAAATTGGTATACAATGATAGAGATTAATATAGAAAAAACCTTACATGGTAGTATAGGGCAGATGCAATTGCAATTTAATGCAACATTGCAACAAGGAGATTTTTTAGCACTTGCAGGGCAAAGTGGAAGTGGAAAAACAACACTTCTTAGAATCCTCGCAGGATTAGAAGACTCTAATGGAAGCATCAAAGTTGGTGATACGATCTGGCTTGATCAAAAAAATAATCTAGCTCCTCAAAAAAGGGAAATAGGTTTTGTCTTTCAAGATTATGCACTCTTTGAAAATATGAGTGTAGAACAAAATCTTTTGTATGTAAAAAAAGACAAAGCCCTTGCTTCACACCTTTTAGAGATTACAGGATTAAGTGAATTAAAAAATAGAATGCCAAACACATTAAGTGGTGGGCAAAAACAACGAGTAAGTTTATGTAGAGCTATGATGAATAGACCTAAATTACTTCTTATGGATGAGCCTCTTTCTGCGCTTGATCCAAACATGAGAACAAAATTACAAAATGAGATTCTAGCTTTACATAAAGAATTTGAGACAACAACAATTATGGTTAGCCATGATCCAAGTGAAATATATCGATTGAGCAATCGCGTGATCGTACTAGATCATGGACAAATTATCAATGATGGAACTCCTAAAAAAGTACTTCTTCAAACTAAAGGAAGTCAAAAATTCTCTTTTGAAGGGGAACTACTTGATATTATCAAAGTTGATGTTGTTGATGTGGCCATTGTATCAATTGGTCAACAAATAGTAGAAATAGTGATTAGTAATCAAGAAAAACAACATTTAACCATTGGTCAAAAAGTGCAAGTAGGAACAAAAGCTTTTAGTCCGAATATTATGATCTAATTCTATTTTTACTTTGCAATAACAAAGGAAAATAAATGATGAAACACAATGGAATCCTGCTTACAGGTAAAAAGTTAATTTTGCTATTAACTATATGCACAGTAATGCTACAAGCACAAACAGTCAAAATTGCTTCTGGAGCTGGATATAAAAAACCTTTAATGGATATTATTAAAGAAAGCAATTTAAATATAGAACCATTTTTTGGAAATATGCGACAAGTCAGCACTCAAGCGAAACAAACTGATATCACCATGATTATTGGAGATAAAAACTTTTTAACCCAAAAAAGTGGTTTAGAATATCAAAGTTTTACAACGCTAGGAAAAGGGAAAGTTGTTTTGGCCTATAAAAAAGGTTTAACACTAAAAAATATTGAAGATCTCAATAGTTCCAAGGTAAGTAAAATATCAATGCCTCAACCAAAGAAAGCGATCTATGGAATTGCTGGATTTGAATTTTTACAAAATACAAATCTATTTCCAAAAATAGAAGATAAACTACACATAGTTGCCACCGTTCCACAAGCAATGACTTATGTGATTACTGGTGAAGTTGATGTTGCAATAGTCAATTTAACTGCAGCATTAGCCAATCAAGATAAAATTGGAGGGTTTATAGAGATCGATCCTACTACTTATACTCCAATAGATATTGTTGCAGGGGTATTACCCGCATGTAATAATGACGAATGCAAAAATTTTCTAGAACACTTAAGCACACAAAAAGCGCAAGAGATATTTAAAAGATATGGATTATAAAAAATGTTCCCAATAGAAATAGCACAAATTATTGATCCACTGATTTTAAGTTTGAAAACTATTAGTGTGAGTGCTATTTTATTTATATGTATTGGGGTTCCTTTAGCTTTTTTATTAGCAAAAGAGAAGTTACCTTTACGATGGCTATTGGATTCAATTGTGACTTTACCTCTCATTTTCCCACCGATAGCAGTTGGTTTTTTTCTTCTGCTTCTTATGGGGAAAGAGGGTTGGCTAGGTTCTTTTCTTTACCAAATGAACATTAGTGTTATATTTAGTTTCACAGGAATCATTATTGCTGCTTTTATCTCTGGCTTACCTCTAATGGTTAAACCATTACAATCAGCAATCCAAAGTTTTCCAAAAAGTGTAAAGGAAGCTTCATTTACAGCAGGAAAAAGTGAGTTTAGCACCTTTTTATTAGTAATACTCCCAGGAGTTAAAAACTCACTTTATGTAGCTTTATTAATTGCGACTGCTAGAGCTCTAGGAGAAGTAGGAATCACCTTAATGCTTGGAGGAAATATAATAGGCAAAACAGATACAGTATCATTAGCAATATACAATGCAGTGTTTGATGGTGATTATCATTTGGCAATGATATTAAGTGGTATTCTTGTTGGAATATCTTTGATATTTTTCTTTACTTTACATATCTTAGAAAAAAAAGAAAAAATTTACAAATAGAAAAGGGTAATATGAATTATTTAAAAGAGGATGTCGGAATTGTTGATCTTACAACAATGAGTTTAAAAATTGGCAGTGAAGTAGGAACAATTAGTTTTGCACCTAAAAATGATATTGTTTTAAGTGGAGTAGAGTTCGTACAAACTGTTTTAGATCAAACTAGTTTAGATTATGAATGGTTTGCAAACGATGGTCAACATTTAAAAGCTGGTGAAAAGATTTTAGTGTGTTCTGGAAAAGCAAAAGATATTCATAAAATTTGGAAAATATCTCAAAACATATTTGAATATGCTAGTGGCATAGCAACACTTTCCAATCAATTGGTACAAAAAGCACAAAAGCACAATCCAAATATCACAGTGGCTACTACAAGAAAAAACCTTCCTGGAGCCAAAGAGTTTATGCTCAAAGCAATCATGGATGGTGGGGCATTGCCACATAGACTTGGACTTTATGATTCTATTTTAATCTTTCAAGAACATTTAGAGTTTATCCCTACAAAAGAAGAACTAGAACAAAGAATCATACAACTCAAAACAAAATATATTGAAAAAAAGATCAGTATTGAAGTAAATGATTTTGAAGATGCTCAATATTTTGCCTCTCTTGGACTTGATATCTTACAATGTGAAAAGATGGATAAAGAAACCTTAACCAACGTAATTAAACTCAAAAAAAACTATCCGAATCTTTTGATCAGTGCCACAGGGGGAGTCAATCTATCAAACATTGAAGAATTTGCAAGACTTGATGTTGATTTTATCGTAACGTCATGTGTATACCATGCAAAACCACAAGATATCAAAGTGACTATTGCAAGAAAGGCTTAATGGCTTAGGATAAATATACTATAATCATCTCTATGAAATCTATCCACTCTTCACTTTTATCATGGTATAAAAAACATGGAAGACATGATCTTCCATGGAGAATAGAAAATAATCTCTACCATGTCTATATTAGTGAAATCATGCTACAACAAACGCAAGTTTCTAGAGTGCAAGAGTATTTTTATCCACAATTTTTAAAAAAATATCCCACAATCCAAGATCTAGCCAATGCTACCCAAGATGAGGTATTAGCTTCTTGGACTGGACTTGGGTATTATAGTAGAGCTAGAAACCTACATAAAACAGCCCAAATATGTCAAAAAAGTGGTTTGCCTAAAAATACTAAAGAACTTGAAAAACTCCCAGGTATTGGAAAGTACACAGCAAGTGCCATATGTTCTTTTTCATTAAATCAAAAAGTAAGTGTAGTTGATACCAATATAGCTAGAGTATTGAAACGATTTTTTGCACTTAAAGACTCTTTGGATAAACAAGTATGGGAAAAAGCAGATGAATTATTAAACACTCGATCTCCTAAAGATCATAATCTAGCTTTAATGGATTTGGGTTCCATTATTTGTACTCCCAATAATCCAAACTGTAAAGAGTGTCCTTTAGAAAAGAATTGTTTAGGAAAAAGTGAGCCTGAACGCTATACCAAAAAGAAAAAAGTACAATATGAACAGCTTGAACTTTTTTATGGTGTATTTATCAAAGATAATAAAATAGCGCTCAATAAATCAACAACAAATCTCTATCATGGGATGATAGAGTTACCTATAACTGATCCAATTGACGAAAATTTTATTGGCTCATTT
This sequence comes from Arcobacteraceae bacterium, assembly GCA_050304095.1. Classification (GTDB taxonomy): domain Bacteria; phylum Campylobacterota; class Campylobacteria; order Campylobacterales; family Arcobacteraceae; genus JAYEFX01. Next base: position 9,895 of record JBNLDA010000028.1, read on the forward strand.
AAACATAGTTACACCAAATATAGAATCACGGTAAAATTATATAACTTAGAAGAATTAGCAGATGATTGTGAGTGGTGGGAACTTGATAAAATTAATCAAGCCCCTATATCATCTTTAACAAAAAAAGCTTTAGCTATTTGTGAGCAATCGCTTTTGCTAGATTGATAAGATTTTGTGACCACTTTGGATTGAGTGGACTTACTTTAATCACTGGCACTCCAACCTCTTTAGCAATTTGCTTTGCAATAGTATCACTAAACTCAGGGGCAGTGAATACTGCATTTACTTTTTCCTCTTTTGCTTCTTCAATTAAGTACATAACTTGCTTTGGTTTTGGATTTTTTCCACCTGCTTCAATAGCAATTTGTGTTAAACCATATTGTTGTGCAAAATATCCCCATGCAGGGTGAAAGACCATAAATTTTTTATTATTTGGAACTTGATTTAAAAGTTCTTTTATTTGACGGTCAGTTTGCTCAATTTGTCTTAAAAATTCATTATAGTTTTTTGTATATATTTTTGAATTTTCTGGATCTATAGCTATCAATGCTTCTACTATATTTTTAGCAATAATTTTTACATTATTAGGACTTGTCCAAATATGTGGATCTTTCCCATCTTCTCCATCATGTTCCTGACCGTGATGTTCCTCTTCACCATGGTGATGCTCTTCAATAGAACTTTTTTCAATTCCCTTATCAATATTGATAATTTGCATATTCTTATTTTGATTGCTGAATTTTGGTAACCAAACATGTTCAAATTCAACTCCAATAGCCAAATAAATATCTGCATTACTGATATCCTTCATTTGTGATGGCTTTGGTTCATATGAGTGAGGAGAATTCCCTGGTTGAACCATCAAAGTGATATCAACTTTATCTCCTCCAATTACTTTTACAAATGTTTGTTGTGGCAAAATACTCACAATTACCTTTACATTTGCAAATACACTAGTAGATAATCCAAATAATAATAGCACTAAAAATTTCATCATTTTCATTCCTTATTGCAACTAGGTTGCATTTATATTTTGAAAGTATAAAAAACTATACCTTAAATGCAACTAAGTTGCAATAAAGTAATCTAAATAAAATTATACAAAATGTATGCAACTTTTAGTTGTATATAAATCTATTGTGTTATGATGAAAACTAATTTTACATAAAGGCAAACGAGATGGCAATAGAAAATGAACAAACGGTAGCGATGACTTATGAACTAACAATTGAAGGTCAAGTAGTTGATAGTAATGTAAATGGTGACCCATTAGAATTTGTATTTGGTGCAGGACAAATTATTCCTGGACTAGAATCTAGAATTCAAGAAATGAATAGTGGAGACTCACAAGATATTCTTGTACCTGCAGGTGAAGCATATGGAGAGTACAACGAAGAAGCGAAACAAACGCTACCAAAAGAACAATTTGAAGGTTTAGAGTTGAGTATTGGAATGCCACTTCAAGGTCAAGGTCAAGATGGTAATCCTATTCAAGTTACTGTTGCAGATATCTTAGATGATGGTGTTGTAATTGATTTCAATCATCCATTAGCAGGGAAAGATTTAAACTTTTCAATCACTATTCAATCAATTAATTAATTAGTAAAAAGAGCATTGCTCTTTTTACATACTTCCAGTAATTTCACTTCAATAATTATTTAAATTTCATAATTAAAGTTCTTGTACGATAAAATAACGAATTGTTATGATTATAAAAGGAAGTTCTCTTGATGAATATCAAAAAAACGATTAAGTATAGTTTTGCATTAATCATTTTATTAATAATCTTAATCACCACCTTAAATCAATTCACTTTTAACAATATCAATCATACTAATATTGTCAAAAATCATATTGCTGAAATCGTTGAAATTCAAGATAGAATGAACGATATAACTATAAACAGTATCGTTGTAGAAACTATAGATACTCTAGAAAACAATAAGCTACTTTTTGAAAAAGAGGAAAAGCAATTTGAAAAGATCAAAGAATCTTTTTTATTAAATAAATATGATTTTACTCAGGATAAAACACTCGAAAGTGATCTCAATATGCTTTATGCAAATGAAAAGCAAATTGAAGATTCATTTGATGCAATTTATACACTAGAAAAATCAAAAATCAATACAAATAAAGAATTTCTTGAAAAATATCCAATTGAAAATGAATTGAGAAAATCTCTTCAAGAACAAATTTGGAATTCTAATGATCTTGAATTAATCAAAAACTTTTCTGATCTGAAATATTATAGTAAAGAAGCACTTTTTCAGCATAAAGATAAACAATATCTTTCTAAATGGATGGCGAAGATAAAAGAGCTTGAACAACAAGCACTTCAAATAGATTTTACTTCATATATCCAAATCGTTGAAACACTTTCAC
>JBNLDA010000028.1:12286-16234 GCA_050304095.1 Arcobacteraceae bacterium
CATCTCCGACTGCAATATTAGATGTTATATCAGTATCTCTGATATTCTCACCATGAATAAAATAAATATTAAAGAGAAAAGGATATTAGAAGAAACCTATAAAGTCGTTACATTTAACAAAGAACTCAATGATAAGATATTGAACAATATTTCAAATCTAATGAATCAATATCTAAAAACTCAAAAAATATTAACATTCACTATAACTCTAGCACTGATCTTATTGATTTTAATTGTGGCGTATAAAGTTTATAAAAATGTTGGTCTATCTGTAGATCAAATTGAAAAGAAAGTCAACGATGCCACTCAAGAGATTAGACACCTTAATGATGAGATTGAAACAACACAAAAAGAGGTTGTATTCACTATGGGAGCCATAGGTGAAAGCAGATCCAAAGAGACTGGAAATCATGTAAAAAGAGTAGCAGAGTATTCAAAACTTTTAGCTTTATATTATGGACTTAATGAAGATGAAGCGGAACTTTTAAAACAAGCCAGCCCAATGCATGACATTGGGAAAGTAGCTATTCCAGATTCAATATTAAATAAACCTGGTCGATTTGATGAACAGGAACGTATCATTATGAATACTCATGCCAAACTTGGTTATGAGATGCTTAAAAGTTCTAATCGACCTTTACTTCAAGCTGCAGCCATTGTAGCCTATCAACATCATGAAAAATGGGATGGCACTGGTTATCCACAAAAATTAAGTGGAGAAGATATTCATATCTATGGAAGAATCACTGCATTGGCAGATGTATTTGATGCCCTTGGAAGTGATCGAGTCTATAAAAAAGCATGGGACGATGAAAAGATATTTAATCTATTTAAAGAAGAGAGAGGAAAACATTTTGATCCAAAACTCATTGATATCTTTTTTACCCATTTAGATGAATTTAAAAAAATTCGAAGTCAATTTAAAGATGTTGCTTAAACAATCATACTCCCATCAGTGTTATTATGATTGTACGAGAAGTTGCACAATCTCTATGCTCCCCTAAATATATCCCTTGCCATGTACCTAAATTAAGTTCTCCACTAGTGATTGGGATGTTCAAACTCACTCCATACATAGATGATTTCAAATGTGCTGGCATATCATCAGCACCTTCTAACGTATGTTGAAAATAAGGTTTGTTATCAAAAGTATCAGAACTAAAACTTTCAAAATCAGCTCTAACACTTGGGTCATAATTCTCATTGATTGATAAACTGGCGCTTGTATGTCTTAAAAAAAGATTCATCATCCCTATATTAACATCTTTGAGATCAGGACAAGCATCCATTACCTCATCAGTGATAAGATGAAATCCTCTTTTATATGGCTTTAGTTTGAGTATATATTGGTATGTTTTCATAAAAACCATTATATCATACTTCAATTGTTCATATTATGTTCATATTTATTCACTACAATTACGAAATTTTTATAGGAACAATATATGATAAAACTAAACAATTTTCAAGAATATAAACTCATTGCAATCGTATCACTACTTTATACCCTTTTTTATAATTATACTTTTTTCAAACATGTTACACAAGTATTTGAATTTAGTGGGATCAATATCATTTATACTCTTTCATTAGGGATAAATTTATTTTTATTTATATTCTTCCTCTTTAGCATCTTCGCTTCAAAATACACCACCAAACCATTATTGATATTCACGGTTGTCGTATCTGCATTTAGTGCTTATTTTATGAATACCTACAATGCGATCATCGATGATACGATGTATCAAAATATTTTACAAACCAATTTTAATGAATCTCTTGATCTTTTTAGCTTCAAGCTGATCTTATATGTTTTATTCTTAGCGATCATCCCCTCAATTTTTATCTATAAATATGAGATCAACTATCAATCATTCACTTTTGAATTAAAAAAAAGAATTAAAGTATTATTAATCACTCTTTTACTCATGGCAACAATTATTCTTAGTTTTAGTGCCTTTTATACCTCATTTTTGAGAGGCCATAAAGACTTGAAATATTATGCCAATCCAACTTTTTGGCTCTACAGTGTTACACGATACTATAGAAAAAACTATTTTGCCCAAGAGATTATTGTCAAACCATTAGGAACAGATGCCGCTATTCATGAAGAGGATGAAGAAGATGAAAAAAAAGAGCTCATAATAATGGTTATAGGAGAAGCAACAAGAGCAGACCATTTTTCTTTAAATGGCTATGAAAGGAAAACTAATCCTCTTTTAGAACAAGAAGATATTCTAAATTTTTCTAAAATGCGTTCATGTGGTACAACTACTGCTGTTTCAGTTCCTTGTATGTTCTCTATCTATCCAAAAGATGATTATAGTTATAAAAAAGGCGTTTCAACAGAAAATCTTCTTGATGTATTAAGTCATACTGATTATGTAAGTATTTTATGGAGAGATAACAATTCAGATTCTAAAGGGGTGGCATTAAGAGTTCCTTATGAAGACTATAAAAACCCTGAAACCAATACTATCTGTGATATTGAGTGTAGAGATGAGGGAATGATCGTAGGATTAGATAAATATATAGAAGAACAAAAAGGGAAAGATATCTTTATAGTCTTGCATCAGATGGGAAATCATGGACCATCATACTATAAACGATATCCACAAAAATTTGAACAATTTACTCCTGTATGCAAAACAAACCAACTAGAGGAGTGTAGTGTTGAAGAATTAAGAAATGCCTATGACAATGGGATACTACATACTGATAGTTTTTTAACTGATGTTATTAACTTTTTAAAACCTTATTCGAAAGATTATGAAACAGCAATGATCTACATGAGTGATCATGGTGAAAGTTTAGGAGAAAACAACCTTTACTTACATGGAATTCCTTACTTTATGGCTCCAGATTCTCAAACCCATGTTGCCTCAGTAATGTGGTTTGGTGATGATATCAAAAAAGAATTTGACATGAAAAAATTACAAAAGATCAAGGATACTGAATTATCTCAAGACAACCTTTTTCATTCTATTTTAGGCTTATTTGAAGTAGAAACGGAAATCTATGATAAAAATTTAGATATCTTCACAAAGTAGACCCCTTCTATCAAGTTCTAGCTAAAGCTATTATTTGATAGAATTTTTATTATGAAAACGACTATTCTATGCTTTTTTTCATTACTAATCTTCACTGGTTGCAGTGTTAAATATGATGGTGTAATGATAGATGAAAATAATCAACTTCAGATAACTAAACTTAATAACGATCATGAAAAAAGGGTTAAAGAACTCTCGTTAATGATTCAATCCATCTCGAATACTATTAGTCAAAATGAAGCAAAGAATCTTGCACACACCGCAATTTATTATCCAATGTATTTAGCCAATCAATATGAACTTGTTTCCCCACCAGGATATCAAAATTATCTCATTAATCAAAAGGAAAAAAGCAGAGGATTATGCTATCATTGGGTGATAGATATATTAGAGTATATTGATAGAACAAAGTATCCCAATATACAATTTTATAGAGTTGTTGCGAATAAAGGTGAATACTTTGAGCATAATGCTATAAGTGTAACAGCAAAACAGATGCCCTATGAACAAGGTATTTTACTTGATGCGTGGAGAAACTCTGGAACACTATTTTTTACCCCAGTAAAAGAAGATCATCGATATGACTGGAAAGAAAGAGAGAAATTACAATGAATTCATTTTTTAAGATTTGGTTACCGATCATCAGTGCAGTATTTATAGTATTTTATATCACTTCCACCTATATCGATCCTCCAGTGGATAAAAAGATCACGATCGCAACAGGAAGTACGGGTGGCAACTATTATAAAACAGCTCTAGAATATAAAAAACTCCTTGAACAAAACAATGTACAAGTAACGATTCTCAATACAAAAGGCTCTGTTGAAAATATCCAACTTTTACAAGAGGGTAAAGCTGACATCGCTTTTATACAAAGTGGTATTATGGAGCATAGGAA
>JBNLDA010000029.1:0-16105 GCA_050304095.1 Arcobacteraceae bacterium
TCTATCTCTTTATAAAACTCTTTTTGATGGTGCTTATGTTTAATGTGCGCTAGTTCATGTATCACTACATATTCAATCAATTCTACGGGCAATTTTAAAAGTTGAATATTCAAGTTTATATTGTTTTTAAATGAACAACTGCCCCATCGTGTTTTATTGTTTCTATAACTTACTTTATTGGGTAACAAGTTCATTGTTTCAGAATATCGCATCACTATAGGATCGATGATCAACGAAGTGTTTTTCTTATAATGATCATTAATATTTACACTTAATGATTCTTTCGGGTATGTTTTGCCTAAAAATAAAAAATATTCATTATCAATAATTTGTTTTGAAAGATGCTCTATTTTGCGAATTATCCAATCTTTTTTGTCTTCCAAAAGCTTTAAAATGTACTTATGGCTTGTAAGGTAACCAGAGCTTATTTTTATATTTGTTGGATCGATAATTCTTATATAAATGTTCTTTTGTTTTCTTCTTTTGATATGTTCAATATTAATTGATTTATTGTTTATTTCATATACAAAAACCACAATCATCCTTAAGTAAATTTTGGATAAAATATTACCCTAATTATTTAAAAATTACATTATAGGAATTATAAATGAAACTAGCAAACAGAATGGATTTATTGTCTGAATCAATCACTATTGCGATTACTACTTTATCTAGAGAATTGAAAGCTCAAGGAAAAGATATTGTTAGTTTTAGTGCTGGAGAGCCAGATTTTGACACTCCTCAAAAAATCAAAGATGCTGCTGTTGCAGCATTAAACAATGGTGAAACGAAATATACAGCTGTTGAAGGGACTCCTGAAGTTAAAGCTGCAATTGTTGAAAAACTTAAAAGAGATAATGGGTTAGACTATAAACCATCTGATATTATTGTAAGTGTTGGGGCAAAGCATTCACTATTTAATATTTTCCAAGCAATGTTAAATGAAGGTGATGAAGTAATCATCCCTGCTCCATATTGGGTAACATATCCAGAACAAGCTCAATATAGTGGTGGTAAACCAGTGATTATTGATACTGATGATGCTAGTGGATTTAAAATCACAGCACAGCAATTAAAAGATGCTATTACACCAAAAAGTAAAATTTTAGTTTTAACAACTCCTTCAAATCCAACAGGATCAGTATATACAAAAGAAGAGATCGAAGCGATTGCTGAAGTATTAAAGGGAACTGATATTACTGTAATTAGTGATGAGATGTATGAAAAACTTCTTTATGATGGACAAAGATTTACTTCTGTAGCTTCAGTTAGCGAAGATATGTTCAATAGAACAATTACTGTAAATGGATTGAGTAAATCAGTTGCAATGACTGGATGGAGATTTGGGTATAGTGCTACTCCTAATGCAGAGTTAAATAAAGCAATGAAAAAACTTCAATCGCAATCAACTTCAAATATTTGTTCTATTACTCAAGCTGCAGCGATTGTGGCACTTGATGGTTCAGTTGATGAAGAGATTGAATCTATGCGAGTAGAATTTGAAAAAAGAAGAAATCTAGCTTGTGAAATGTTTGAAGCGATTGATGGATTAAGCGTAGTAAAACCAAATGGTGCATTTTATTTATATGTAAATATCAAAGAAATTAGTAATGATAGTATGAAATTTGCTTCAGAATTACTAGAGAAAGTTGGTGTTGCAATTGTTCCTGGTGTTGCATTTGGACTTGAGGGATATTTTAGATTCTCTTTTGCTACAAGTGAAGCTATCATTAAAGATGGTATTAACAGAATTGAGAGCTATATAAAGTCTTTATAGGATGACTTTACAAAAAAAAGCCACCGTTGTCAGTAGTAGTGTCGCAGCACTACTTACTGCGATAAAACTTGTTGTAGGGATCATGAGTGGATCAGTTGCAGTATTAGCTAGTGCAGTTGACTCTGTTCTTGATCTTTTTGTCTCGTTATTCAATTATTTTGCAATTAGTAATTCTGAAAAACCTGCTGATGATACTTTCAACTACGGTCGAGGAAAGATCGAAGCACTTGCTAGTGTAATTGAGGGAACCATTATTGCCGTTTCTGGTATCTTTTTATTTTATCAAGCAGTTAAAAAAAGCTTTTCAGGTGAAACTTCACAGTATTTAGAAATTTCACTTATTGTGATGATTGTATCTTTGATCATTACCGTTGGGCTTGTGATGTTTTTAAATTCAGTTGCTAAGAAAACAAATAATATGGTTATCAAAGCAGATGCACTACACTATAAGACAGATGTTTATACAAATGGGGCCGTATTGCTTTCACTAGCTTTAGTATATATCACTGAAATAGAATTTATTGATGTTCTTGTTGGTGGTGGTATAGCCTTATTTATCATTTATTCAGCATATGAACTAATAGAAGAAGGTGTAATGGTTCTATTAGATCGTGCTGTTGAAGATGAAAAAGTGGAACAAATAGTTTCAATCATTGAATCAGAAAAACAAGTTAATGATCATCATATGTTAAAAACACGACAAGCTGGATCAGATATTTTTGTTGATGTGCATTTGGTTTTTGATTGTGTTATATCTTTGATGGATGCTCATAGGGTTGCAGACAGAATTGAAGATAAAATTATGATGATTGACAAAGAGGCAAATTGGGTAATAAATATTCATATGGATCCATATGATGATTTATTAATGAATGAAGAACATCATTGAATATAAAAGGATTATCATGAATGAGTCAATTAGTGGTTTATCACGTTATACAAAAGAACTAAAAGTCTTATATGTTGAGGATGATATAAGTGTATTGACTTATTTTACAGAAGTCTATGGAGATCTTTTTGATACTATTGACACGGGATTAAATGGACTTGAGGGAATTAATAAATATTCTCAATTTAACAATGATACTAAAAAATTCTATGATCTCATCATCACTGATATTGTGATGCCAAATATGGATGGAAAAACTTTTATTGAGCATATCCATGAAATAAATCCTCATCAAAATATTATAGTAGCTTCTGCGTATGATACGAGTACTTCATTGATTGACTTTATCAATTTGGGAGTTGATGGGTTTATATTAAAGCCGTTTGATGACCAAAAGGTATACACAGCACTTTATAAAGTGTGCAAGAATATCTATAATAGAAAAGAGCTTATGAAGCGAACAAGAGAATTAGCCCAAACGAATCAACAGCTTGAATTGAAAATCGTGAGAGAAAATAGATTGCACAATAAAGAAAATGAAGTGATAAGTGGAATAAAACTTCTTATACAATCCATAGAAAATGATCTCTTAAAAGAGGATTGCGATATGGAGCTAATTAAGCAGACATTCTCAATTATTACCATAAAACTTGATGATTTGGATAAAATGATTTTATAAAATCTATTTTTTAATCAATTTTAAACTTAATTTTTTCTTATAAATAAAATAATTATAGCAATTACTATCTTATTTTTGTAACTTTCAAAAATCCATTATTTTTACATATGTTTAACATATCCACCTATTAATATAATTATATAACTGTATTAATTATATTTATATATAATCTAATATTATAATATAAATAAGAATACATTAATATTACATTAAGTTAACACTCTATAAAATCACAAAGTTATCGTTTATTTAAGGAGAGATTAATGTTTAGTTCTATGACAATAAAAAATAAGTTATTGTTAAATATTGGTATTATGTTCATTGGTATTATTTTTATACTAATAATGGTTTATAATTCAGTGGTTGAATTGGAAAATGAATATATAAAAACCCAAGATTATCAAAAACACTCTAGTGATTTGAAATCTGTATTAATTGGTGGATTGATGTTGAATTCAGCAAAAGGTGTATTATCAAGAGATGTTTCAGATAAGCAAGCAATGAATACTATGCAAAGCGGTTGTGATAAAATAGCTGAATATTTTAATAAAATAAAATCTACTAATAAAAGTCTTGCTGATACACTTAATAGTCCAATACAAAATTGTTTGGATTCTGCAAACAACTTAATTTTTAAAGCTAAAAATAAAATAGAATACACTGAAGCAGATTTGGAACGATCATTAAGTGCTTGGAGAGAATTAAAAGGTAATATTGCAACTTCGTTAGTTCCTTTAAAAGAACAAGTGGAAGTATCTAGAAAAAAATATAATAATCTTATTCGGACTACTTTATTGCAATTAGTTATTGGTTCTATAGTTTTATTGATTATTGTATTAGTTGTGAATTATCTTATTGTTAATAATATTGTATCTTTGTTAGGTAACTTTAAAGAGTATCTTGAAGGCTTTTTTAGATTTTTAAATAGAGAAAGTACTGATATAGCAGATTTTAATATCACAAGCAAAGATGAAATTTCTCAAATGGCACTACAAGTACAAACCAATATAAACAAAATCAAAGAAAATATTAAAGAGGATGAAGCATTTATTGAAGATGTAAAAGTGGTATTAAATCGAGCTTGTAATGGTTGGTTGTCTCAACATATAGAAAGCGATACTTCCTATCCAAGTTTAAATGAATTAAAGTTTTTAATTAATACAATGCTTCACAATCAAAAAGAGATATTCAATAAAATTAATGGAATATTAGAAGAGTATACAAAACATGATTATAGAATGCATTTGGAAATTGAGGGTATTGAAAGAGGTGGTGTACTTGATAAATTAATTCATGATATCAATTCTTTACAATCTACAATTACTGATATGTTAATAGATAATAAATATAATGGTTTATCATTGGATAACAGTAGTGATATATTATTGGAAAATGTTGAGATATTAAGTCGAAATTCTAATCATGCAGCTGCTTCACTTGAAGAAACTGCAGCAGCATTAGAAGAGATCACAAGTAATATAACTTCGAATACTGAAAATGTTGTACAAATGGCACAATATGCATCACAATTAACTAAATCAGCTAATGAAGGTCAAGAACTTGCCAAAGAAACAACAACAGCTATGGATCATATTAATGTTGAAGTAATGGCAATTAATGAGGCAATTGCAATTATTGATCAAATAGCATTTCAAACAAATATTCTTTCACTTAATGCTGCAGTTGAAGCAGCAACAGCAGGTGAAGCTGGTAAAGGATTTGCAGTTGTAGCTCAAGAGGTCAGAAATCTTGCTTCAAGAAGTGCTGAAGCAGCTAATGAGATCAAATCATTAGTAGAAACGGCTAAAAATAAAGCGAATGGTGGAAAACTAATTGCCGATAAAATGATAGAGGGATATGGGTTATTAAATGTTAATATTGAAAAAACGATTAGTCTAATCAATAATATTGAAACTGCAAGCAAAGAACAACAAAAAGGTATCGTGCAAATTAATGATGCTATAACTTCATTGGATAAACAAACACAGGAAAATGCAAATATTGCCTCAAAAACATACTCAGTAGCAATGGAAACAGACAAAATTGCTAAAGTAGTTGTGTCTCACGCGGATTCTAAACAATTTAATGGAAAGGAATCTATAAAACTAGATTCCAATATAAAAAACGATGATACTCTAATAAATCATGACAATAAATCAATCAAAAAAGAATATGTTGATCAGGATGATGATAGCCAATGGGAAGAACTTTAATTTATAAGGTTCTTCATTGAATGTGATTTCTTTATACTTAATTGGATAAACTTCCAATTAAATAAAGGAATCATAACAATAATATATGGCACTAATAGACTTACAAAACATCTCAAAGCAATATGATACTAAAGTAATTTTAAAAGATGTGAATTTCACCCTTTTAGAAAATCAAAGAATAGCCGTCATTGGTCAAAATGGTCAAGGGAAATCTACCTTGATGAAGGTCATTATGGGGCTAACAGAGCCAGATAATGGTGAAATCTCTATTGATAAATCGATCAATATCCAAATGCTTGATCAGCAACCAAAATTTGACAAAGATTATACCGTTAAAGAAGCGATCGAAGCACAACTTACAGAGCTCAAAGAAAAGAAAGAACAATTTGAACAAGTAACTGCTCAAATTGCCACAGATCATGAAAATATGGAACTGTTAAATTTACAATCACAGTTAAGTACTTATCTTGATTTTCATAATGCTTGGGATCTGGACAATAGAATTCAAAGAGTATTAAAAGAGTTTCAACTCAAAGAGTATGAACATAAGCCAGTATCACTGTTGAGTGGTGGTGAACAACGTCGAGTTAGTTTGGCTGGATTGTTATTGAAAAAACCTGATGTATTACTTTTAGATGAGCCTACGAACCATTTAGACGTCTATATGGTTGAATTCTTAGAGCAATTATTGCAAAAAGAGAATTTTACCCTACTATTTATTTCGCATGATAGATATTTTATAGATAATATTGCTACTGGAGTAGTTGAAATAGACAATGGAGTATTGCGTAAATTCAACGGAGGATACAGCTCTTATTTACAACAAAAAGAAGAGTTGTTACAAAATATGCAAAAAGAGCATGAGAATCTTATTCGATTACTCAAAAGAGAAGCGCATTGGATGCAACATGGTGTTACAGCTAGACGAAAAAGAAATGAACGACGAAAAGCAGAATATTTAGACCTCAAGAAAAAAGTCAAAACAAATCCAGCTCAAATAAGAAAGATGTCGTTAGAACTTCAAAGAGAACAAAGAAGTTTTAACGGTGAAGAGGTAATGAACAAAAAGAAAATGCTCTTTGAACTTGATAAGATATCAAAAAAACTTGGAGATAAGCTTCTAATCAAAGATTTCACAGCTAGAATCTTACAAAAAGATACTATTGCTATTGTTGGGCCAAATGGTGCTGGTAAATCAACGTTATTAAAAATATTTTTAGAAAAATTACCAATTGATAGTGGTAAATTCAAAAAAGGTGATTTTAAAATAGGATACTTTGATCAACACAGAGAGATGCTTAATGACGATAAGAACATTATGGAGACTTTCTGTCCATTTGGAGGAGATAGAGTTGAGCTCAGTGATGGAAAGAATATGCATGTATATGGATATTTGAAACGTTTTTTATTTCCTAGAGAATATTTAGATAAAAAAATTGGAGCTTTGAGTGGTGGTGAAAAGAATCGTGTTGCTTTAGCCCTACTCTTTACAAAAAAAGTTGATTGTTTGATCCTTGATGAGCCAACAAATGATTTAGATATTCCTACAATCAATATTCTGGAAGAGTTTTTAAGTTCATTTCAGGGGGCTTTGATATTTGTAAGCCATGATAGATATTTTGTTGATAAGATTGCAAAAAAGCTTTATGTGCTCACTGGTAAAGACGGTGAAGTTGTTGAGATTCATCAATCATATAGTGAATATCTTGATATCCAAAAACAACTTTTAGAGCTTGAAGAGTTAGAGAAAACATCAAGCACAACGGCTGTTCAAGATACACAAAAACAGCAAGTGGAGAAAAAACCTACAAAACTGAGTTATAAATACCAAAGAGAATATGATATGCTTCCTGATGAAATAGAAGCGCTTGAAGCTAAAATTGAAAAGCTTAATGATTGTGTTATGGATCCAAAATGCTATGAAGAAAAAGGTTTAGTTGCTACTTCACAAGAACTTGATGAAACAAACAGAATTTATGAAGAGAAAGTTGAAAGATTTTTAGAGCTTGAGCAGATGATCGAAGATCTTAATACTTGATCTGATTTTTTCCAGAAAGTTTTGCTTCATACATTTTATCATCTGCAGCTTTAACTAAACTGTCAATATTCATTTCATCTTCAAATTTTGCCAATCCCATAGAACAAGTAAGATGAATACCATGAGTGAAATTATGTTTTTGTGTATTGGATAAGATTTTTTGCGCAATATGTTTTGAAGATTCAAATGGTGCTTTAATAGTGATTAAAAATTCCTCTCCACCCCATCTATAGATATTATCTGAAGATCGTATGTTATTTCTGATTACATTAGTTAATTCAATCAAAATATCATCACCCACCCCATGACCATAATGATCATTGATTTGTTTAAAATCATCAATATCAAGTAGAATCAAACAAAAATCATGGTCAGTTGATCTTTTGCTATAGTCCTCCTTGAAGTTTTCGTAAAATTTATTTCTATTATATATTTTAGTCAAAGGATCTGTGTATGATTTTATTTCAAAGATTTTCTTTTGATTGTTGAGAATTGAAACGATTCCAATAGCAAGTAATATAAAGCTAATTGAGATCATAAAGAGTATCTCTTTTTCATATTGTTCTTTTAGTAAAGTATAGGGAATATTTTTAGCAGTAGAAATAATATAGGCAACCTTTTGATTGTCTATATTGCGTATAGCTAAAAATGTTAATTCAAAATCATTGTTATTTTGCGTTCCAAGTACAGAAAATGTTTGGTGTTTTTTGAGTTTTTCCTCTATAGATGTTTTTTGTTCTTTTGATAAACTATCGAACTTTTCTTTTGCAGATAAATATTTTTTATGATGCGTGTATTTTTTTTCGAAATAGTAATCATCACTTAAATAGCTTGAGGTGTAATTTTTGTCGATCTCATTTTTAAATACCTTTGTATCTACGACTTTTTTATCAACAATAAACATAAAATGATTTTCATAGGTCTTTTCCATCATTGTTCTTATGGCATTGAAAGATAAAGAAAGTTCTACACTACCTAAGTGAATCCCATGATATATCAGAGGATAAACGTTTCTAAATCCATTATAGATACGTCCTTCTTCAAAACCATGTTGTGAAACTAATGTTTTATTGGTCATTACTATAGTTTTTCGTATATCACTTAGATCATCACCATATAAATTAGGTTTGTGCATTCGCAAAAAACTACTGTTGTTAGGTAAGTGAAAATGCAACTGTCTAAAATCATATTTTTGCATTCTTTTATACACGGGGATTAATTTGTTGTATAATTTCTCTCTTATGACCGATTTTTGATGATCATCACTATTTGGAAGATCTTTTAGAATCTCTAAAACAGGTTTTTGGTTGATCACTTCTATATAGTAAATTTCTGCTAATAATTTTAAGTGTTTAGTGATGTGGCTATATCTAGATTCCAGGTTTGTAATTGCATTGAGTTTAATTTGTTTGGTTTGCTCTTTATTATTACTATTTATAGCAAAATAAACCAATGCATTGATGGTCAAAATCAAGAGGATTAAAAATCCAAATGACGCGCCTTTGAATTTTATCATTTGAAATCCTTTATAAAATATTATATAATATTTTTATTCAAAAAACAAATCCATCGTAGCTATTCTTTAGAATATAATAGATAAAATAGCTGGATTAAAAGGGATATTATGAATTTAAAAACACAATTAAAAGAAGATCTAAAAACTGCAATGAGAGATAAAGAGATTGTAAAAAGAGACTCTATTAGAGCTATTAATACAATGATTAAACAAATTGAAGTTGATGAGAGAAAAGATTTAAATGATGATGATGTAATCAAACTTATTCAAAAAGGGATCAAGCAAAGAGAAGATGCAATAGCACAATATAAGATTGCTAATAGAGATGATCTTGTTGAAAAAGAACAAAGCCAAATTGATGTTTTTAAGCTCTATCTTCCAAAGCAATTAGATGATAATGAATTAGAAGCTGCATTGAAACAAATCATTGAAGAAGTAGGCGCGCAATCGGCTAAAGATATGGGTAAAATCATGCCTTTAGCAAAAGAAAGAATCGGTTCAATGGCTGATGGAAAAAGAATCAATATGATGGTAAAAAATATTTTAGGATAAAACATGGCAACGACTGATGAGGTTGTAAAAGCAACATTAATTAATTTAGCAAAAAAAGATAAAGTAGCAACACCAAATGAATATCATAAAGAGTTTTGTGCCGTTGCAAAATCATTTCAATTAAGTGTAAAAGAATGTGAGCAATTTAAAGAGCTGATTTCTAAACTTAATCCACATGAACAAGAAGAAATAGAAAAGAACAATATTGAAACTATTGAAGACCTTATTCCAATTTTGTTAAATAGAATTGCAGCGAAAAATCTTGATAAGCTTGCGTTATTGATTAATGATTCTATGACCCCATCAATCTCTCTTGAAATAGATGATAAATTAGCAAAATTTTCAGTTAAAATTGGTAATTCTCCATCATTGATGTTTGAAGAAGATATACAAAATGAGATTCAAAACTTCATTACAAAACGATTTGAAGCTGATAAAAACATTGTAAAACAAAAAACTGCAGATATTGCTAAACTTGTTACATTAATGGGACAATATCTTAATGATGCGATCACGAGTAGTGGGCATTCTGAATCAAGTGTTTCAAACATAAAAAATGAAATAGAAGCTATAGATGTGGATCAGCATGACAAAGATACATTGTCTGCATTACAAAGCCAACTTTTAAATGCAGCTATTTCTATTGAAAATGAGATGGCTACAGTTGGTAAAAAGATGCAGGATGGTAAATCTAAAGTTGACCATATGGAACAAGAGATCAATGAACTTAAAAAAGAACTCGAAAATGCACGACGTGAAAGTGAAAGAGATCACTTGACTGGATTATTAACTAGACGTGCATTTGAAAGAGAAATGGAACGAATTGAATCAGAATACAATAGAGAAGCTCGTAACTATGCAATAGTATTCTTTGATATTGATTACTTTAAAAATATCAATGATACTTATGGGCATGAAGGCGGAGATGTTATCCTCTCTACTTTTGCAAAAGTACTTAAAAAAGCAACAAGAGAACATGATATCGTATGTAGATATGGTGGAGAAGAATTTGTATCAATTGTACATTACAATTTAAAAAGAGAGTTGTTGCAATACCTCAAACGAGTTGAATCAATTGTGACAAACAATAAATTTGTCTATAACAACCAAAAGATCAAAGTCACTTTTAGTGCAGGTGTGGCAAATAGAGATAGTCATGCCAATTTTGCAGATGGTATTCAAAATGCAGATATGTTATTATACAAAGCAAAAGAAACTGGTCGAGATAAAATCATTATGTGGGATGGAACTGAGATTTAAACCTCTGTTTTCTCCTGCCCTATTCTATATAAAGCAAAATCATACTTCACAGGATCATTTGGATCAAATTCCTTCAATTTATCAGTCAGTTCAATCACAGCTTGCAGATCATAAGTTTTTCTTTTGAGTAGCCCTATTTTCTTTGATACATTAAATGTATGTGTATCTAATGGTATGAGCAAATCTTTTGTGTCGATATCTTTCCATAATCCCATATCAAGGCAATCTTTTCTTACCATCCATCGCAGATACATATTCCAACGTTTATATGCTCCATTTTGATTGTATTTGATTTTGTTGTCTTTATCTCTTTTTAGAGGTGACCCAATAAGAAAATTATAGCCTTGTGAATTGTAATTATTTATCTGATTAAATTTATTTATCAGTGATTCAATTCCATCTAATATTGATTGTTCTTTTTTATATCCAATATGAAAAATATTTTCTAAACTATTCTCTCGAGCAATTCTATTTAGTGTAATAAAAAGTGCGATCACATCATTAGCATTTTGAAACCTATAATAGTGGTTTTGTAATTGATTCTTGATCATCTGTTCATCTGATTTTAGTAAATCAAAATCAAGTGTTTGTAAAAACTTAATAATACTATGAGCGTTTCCATACGCAAATAATGCACAAATAAGCGCTATTGATTCATCTTTGTATTGTGATGCTACATATAAAGGATCTGGCTTATCTAGTGTTAGTTCTGTAATACAATTTCTACAATTATAGTGTTGGTCTAATAGTTCTTTTGTGATCAAATGGAGCCAGTTTCAATATAATTTAAAATATCTGCTTCTATTTTATCAATAGCAGTGGTAGCATTTTCATAATAAACCTTATCAAATGCCTCTTCTATGATCGCTTCGCTTGGTTCTAGATTGTTTAATATTGTATAGTCTGCATATTGAGTTAAAAATGAAACATCGATCACATGTCCACTGGTACCAATAGTGATAAATAGTCCACACTGACTTAAGATATTGTGCATATCTTCATATTTGGGTGCTGGTTCTCCAAAGAAAACAATATTTGGTCGTAATTTTCCATTGCACTTAGGACATGTTTCACTTGTGTCTTGTTCTTTATACTCAACATTATAAATCGTGTCACAATCCATACATCGTAGTTCTGGTAAAAAACCATGAAGATGCACTATATCTTCACAACCTGCTTTTTCAAGCAGATTATCTACATTTTGAGTGATCACTTCTATTTTATCAGGATATTGTTGCTTGAGTTTGGCTATGACTTTATGAGCGTGATTTGGAAATTTATCTGATATATCTGTACGTCGAAGATTATAAAAATAAACTGTTTCATCATAATTCCAATCCAAACAACCAGCGGTACAAATACGATTAATATCATAATTTTCCCACAATCCACCACTATCTCTAAAGGTAGAAATGCCACTTTGTGCAGAAAGTCCAGCTCCACTTAAAATTACTATCTTGTTCATTTGGTTATAATAGCACAATTTGTTCGAAGGAAAAATTAAATGCAAACTATTTTAATCACTGGTTGTTCAACTGGTATTGGTCATGAAACAGCACTTCATCTAAAAGGTTTAGGCTATAATGTTATAGCAACTGCTAGGCAAGAAGAGGATGTTCAAAAGCTTATTGAGCTTGGATTTGAAGCATATTATTTAGATGTAACTGATCACAAAAGTATACATGATCTGTTTGAAAAACTAGATACTATAGATGTGGTCTTTAATAATGCTGGTTATGGGCAACCAGGAGCAGTTGAAGATATACGAACAGAAGTGCTTAAAGAACAATTTGAAACAAATGTATTTGGTTTGCATGAAGTAACAAGATTGGCTGTAGCTAAAATGAGAAAACAAGGATATGGAAAGATTATTCAGCATAGTTCGGTTCTAGGAATTATCTCTTTGCAGTTTAGAGGTGCATATAATGCTAGTAAATATGCTATTGAGGGTTTAACAGATACTTTAAGGCTTGAATTGGCGCATACCAATATCTATGTGAGTTTACTCAATACGGGTCCAGTAACGAGTGACTTTAGAAAAAATGCCGTGAAAATGGCAAGAAAAAATCTTGACATAGAAAATTCAGTATTTAAAGAGCAGTACGATAAAAGTCTCAATGCTGATAAATCTCAAGTGCCATTTAATCTTGAAGCTATTGAAGTAGCTAAAGTGGTAGAAAAAATAGTCAAAGCCAAAAAGCCAAAACCACGATACTACATCACCAAAGCAACCCATATACTGGGAAATCTCAAAAGAGTTTTAAGCACAGCAATGCTTGATAAGGTATTGATAAAGATTAAATAAGTTTTTCTTTGCTATTTGCCATTTTTTGAAAATAATCAGAGAGTTGCATTAGGCAAAAAGTAACTATAAAGATAAAAAGTCCAGGGAAAAAGCTAACCCACCAAGCTATATCGATCACCTCTTTTCCATTGCTAATCAAACTTCCCCAGCTCATTTGTGGTGGATTGATCCCAAGACCTAAAAACGAGAGTCCAGACTCGGCCAATATTGCTCCCCCTACTCCAAAGGTAAATGAGATTAGGAATATTGGTGCTAAAAGTGGTGCAAAATATTTAAAGATGATTTTGCCTTTTGGTACATTTGCCAAAGTCAATATTTTGATAAATGGTTTATTTCCAATAGCAAAGGCTTCACTACGAATAAGTCTTGCCATCCCCATCCATCCTGTTATTGAGATCACAACAATAAGCACTAATGATGAAGCTTGTATATAACTTACTAGTGCTAAGAGTAAAAAGAATGTAGGAAAGGTCAAAAATAGATCGATTACGATCGTAATAGTTTTATCTACTTTACCTTTGAAAAATCCTGCATTGATTCCTATAAATAAACCAATAAGTGAAGCAATAGCAGAACTTAAAAATCCAATGATAAGCGAAGTTTGTCCACCATAAAGGATTCTAGCAAATACATCTCTACCTAATCTATCTGTTCCAAATATATGCTCAAGACTTGGTGCCATAAGAATTTTATCTGGATTGAGTTCATAGGGTGATACTGAATATACAAAAGGCAGTAAAAACACCATGAGAACTGTTATGGATAGTAAATAAGCAGAAAATCGTATCATTTTTTGTGGTAGTAGCTTAGTGAACTTTTTCCAAATTTTTTCGTTTTGTCTAGTTTAAACATACCAAGTTCTTCAGGCATTGCTTGAGAACTTACATGTTCAAACGTAACCAAAAAGATATCTTCATTGGTAAAATCTTTTACCATATCAAATGATCTTTGATAGATATCGTCCATACCCTCTCTAAAATCAAACGGCGGATCGATATAGACGATGATACCATCTTCATTTGAAGGTAATGTTTCAATCAATGTTGGAAGCTTTTCAAATGTATCTCCAAATAAAAGCGTACAACTATTTGGATCAACAATCTCACAATTGCTTTCTAATGTTTTGTATGAGTTTCTATTGATCTCTATAAAATAAGAGCGTTTTGCTCCACGGCTTAATGCTTCAAGGCCAATTGAACCACTTCCACCAAAAGCCTCAACAAATGTCACATCAAAAATATCTTGTTGTATGACATTGAAAAATGATTCTTTTAAGATCGATTTTGAACTTCTTGTTACATCTAGTGAGGGAAGTTGTAAAATCTTCCCTTTATACTTCCCTGCAATGATTTTAGTCGTAATATGTTTACTTTTTTTCATTATCTAGCATACCCTACAGCTCGTAATTCTCGAATAACATTTACCTTGATCTCACCAGGATATTGAACTTTTTCTTCAATCTCTTTGGCAATCTCATTTGATAATAACACAGCTTCATCGTCATTGACCAATTGAGCATTTACTATAACTCTGATCTCTCGACCAGCATTGATTGCATAAGCATTGATAACACCATTTTTACTTGTAGAGATGTTTTCAATCTCTTCAACTCTTTTTAGGAAGCTTTCAAGAACTTCTCTTCTTGCTCCTGGTCGTGCAGCACTTAATGCATCGGCTGCACACACTGCAGCTGATTCGATACAGCTTGGTTCTTCATGACCATGGTGAGCATAAATAGCATTAAGAACATAATCTGGCTCATCATATCTTTTGCAAATATCCGCGCCAATATCAACATGACTACCCGGCATATCATGTGTTAATGCTTTTCCGATATCATGCATCAATCCTGCTCGACGTGCTGCGATCGTATCTCCACCCATTTGAGAAGCAATAAGCCCTGCTAAATGTGCAACTTCAAGTGTATGTGCTAAAGCATTTTGACCATAACTTGCTCTATATCGAAGTTTTCCAACAAGCTTGACTAGTTCTGGATGCATCTTTTTGATACCAAGCTCCATTACTACATCTTCACCCTCTTTTTGGATATTTGCATCAAATTCATTCTTGATCTTTTTATATATCTCTTCAATTCGTGCTGGTTGGATTCTTCCATCTTCGATCAATACTTGAATCGTTTTACAAGCAATTGCTCGTCTATAAAGGTTGAAACTACTTACTGTGATAGTATTTGGAGTATCATCGATAATAATATCAACTCCAAGAAGCATCTCAAGAGTTTTGATATTTCGCCCCTCTTTACCTATGATCTTCCCTTTTGTTTCATCATCATTGATGGCGATATTGTTCACTAGTCTTTCAGCTGCGAATTCCCCTGCGTATCTTGTAACTGCTTGAGAAAGGATATTGTTAATCTCTTCTTTTGATCTATCTTGTGCTAGTTTATACTCTTTTCTAAAGATCGAAGCTACTTCAGATCGTGAATCTTCGGCAACTTTTTCTAGTAATAATTCTTTGGCTTCATCTTGCGTTAGACCACTAGAATTTTCAAGAACCTTGATCGCTTTTGATAGCTTTCTTTCATATGTTTTTTGTTGATTTTCAAGACCTTCTTTAAGGGCTTTAGTTTTTTTATTGTTTTCTACAATTTGAGCTTTTTGAACTTCAATATCTTTGAGTTCAGCCTCTAAATGTACATTGAGATCACGTTCTTTTCTCTCTATTTGACTGAAAAGTTCGTCATATTCTCTTTTAATGTGTTTGTATTCTTTTTCAAACTCTTTTTTTGCTTTTATCTGCGCATCTTTGAGTATCATTTGTGCTTCATGCTCAATAACTTTTGCTTTTGCTTTTGCTTGAGCCTCATAAGTTTCAAATTTCGCTTTATTTAGTTTATTTGCAACCATATAAGTTAT
>JBNLDA010000030.1:0-15918 GCA_050304095.1 Arcobacteraceae bacterium
TTGAATATGACAAATTTTTTCCAAAATATGTTCAACTAAATTCTATGGATGGAGTGAGTGTACAAAGTGCGATAAAAAGATTTTATCCTTATCATGATGTTGCAGCACATATACTAGGCTATACTGGAAAAGCAAGTCGTAAAGAGATGCAAGAAAATGAGGTATCCCAATATACGAAAATGGTTGGAAAAACTGGATTAGAAAGATACTATAACGATATACTTCAAGGTAAATTAGGAGAGAGAACGGTAAAGGTTAATGCTCTCAATAAAGAGATTGAAGTGATCAAAGAAACAAAACCATCAATACATAATGATATACAAGTAAGTGTTGATATTAGACTTCAAGAATATATTCATAAGATATTTCATGACAAAGGTGGTGCAATTGTTGTAATGGATTCTCACAATGGAGAGATATTAGCAGCTGCGAGTTTCCCAGAATATGATAACAACATTTTTTCTAGTGGTATTAGTCAAAAAGAATGGGATGAGATACGAAATGATTTTAATCATCCTTTTACCAATAAAATAGTCAATGGTCTTTATCCCCCTGGATCAGTTATAAAAATGGGAATGGCATTATCATTTATAGAACATGGTTTAGATAAAAACTTCACTGTTAAATGTACCGGTAGCTTGCCTCTAGGAAGAAGAAAATTTAGATGCTGGAAATTAAGTGGTCATGGAACAGTTGATTTTAATAAAGCAATTCGAGAGAGTTGTGATGATTTCTTTTATAAAGGTAGTTTAGAAATAGGTATCAATAAAATATCACAAACACTTGATAAATTTGGATTTGGTAATCACACTGGTATTGATCAATTTAATGAATTCATTGGAACCAATCCAAATAAATTATGGAAGAAAGAAAAATACAATATGCCTTGGTATATAGGAGAGACGGTAGTTGCTTCTATTGGTCAAGGATTTATTCAAGTTACTCCAATTCAAATTGCAAGATACACTGCAAGTTTAACAAATGGTATTTTACCAAGACCACATTTTTTGAAAACAAAAGAGGCTGAAAAATATACTGATTTAAAAATAGATAAAAAAGAGTTACGTAGAATGCAAAAAGCAATGTTGGAAGTAACTACTCATGAAAAAGGGACAGCAACAGCGTATATTCATTCAAAAAATAAAATAAAGATTGCTGCTAAAACTGGAACCGCGCAAGTTTCATCTATTCCTCAAGATGAAGTAAGACGTATGCAAGAAAATGAATTGAAGTATTATAAACGATCACATGCTTGGCTTACTACCTATGCACCATATGATAAACCACAATATGTGGTTACAGTGTTAGTTGAGCATGGTGGGCATGGTGGACAAGCAGCTGGGAAATATGTATCGCAAATATACGATAAACTTTATGAATTAGGGTATATTAAACCCTAACTATAAAGTTTATTGATTGGTTTTTGAATAATTGCAGGTACAAAGAAAAGTGATACAAAATAAGCACTGATTGTCCCACCAATAAGTGCAACTCCCAATCCTCCAAATACTGCATCTGTTGCTAAAAGTGAACTAGCTAATACAATGGCTAAGACTGTTAGTAAAATAGGTTTTGCTCTGGTTGTTGTAGCAATTGCAATCGCTCTATTTGGCTCGATTTGGTGTTCACTGATAAGCTGTCTTGTGAAATCAATGATCAATAATGAGTTTCTAGAATTGATCCCAATAAGACCAATAAATCCAATGAGTGAAGTTGCAGTTAAGTAAAATTTATCAGCTGTGAAAATATCCATAATAAAGTGACCTAGAATCACTCCAATGATAGAGATAAAGCTTGATAATACAATAGCTCCAGAGAGTGAAAAACTTCTATAATAAACTACCATTAGTAAAAAGATTAATACCAATGCTCCAATGAACGCAGCACCCAGATCTATAAAAGTATCAATGGTCACTTTAAGTTCACCATCAAATACAATGTCATATACATCCGCTGTTTCTTTATCGATTAATCGTAAGTTTAGAAGATTTGTTTTTTCTATTCTAAATTGTTTATCCAATTGTTTGAAGATTGCATCTCTAGCATCAAGTAATGGGTAGATTTGACTCTCTTTATCAGTAGTAGCAATAACATTGATCATCTTCTCAAGATTTTTAGAAGTCACGATTGGATCTTTATATGCTCTTTGGATTGTTACAAATTCACTTAAAGGTACCATCATACCCATTTGATTCATTAGTTTCAATGATGCAAGTTTATTGCTTAGACTTTCAATATCATTTTGTGCAATAATTCTGCTCTCATCAAGTCGTAAGAAGATTGGAATTTGATTTTCTGCATGGTTTTCATTGACTGCGCCAATCTCCATCCCTTCAAAAGCAAGATAAATGATCTTTTTAACCTGATCAATTCCAACTTGGCTTTTAATGATTTTATTGTTGTCTAATTTGAGTTGGTATTGTGTATAAGGTTCATCATACAAAATATCAATATCAACTAATGTATCTTGTTGAGAAAAAACTCGTGCGATTTTTTTTGCAACATCATACCGTTTTTCTGGAGTAGTTCCTCCATAGATTTCAGCAACAACATCTGCTAATACAGGAGGTCCAGCTGGTAACTCTACAAATTTGATATTTGGATTATACATTGTACATTTTTCTTGGATAATTGGACGAATTCTACTTACCATGTTATAACTATATTCATCTCTATCTTTGGCTCGAGCGATATTGATCATCATCTCTGCTTCATTTTGAGAAGATTTAAAGGCACTCCCTTTTACCATTCCTGCAAAGTCTAATGGTAATCCTTCCCCTAAGAAAATAGAGATTGCTTCTACACTATCCTCTTTTTTGAGTTTTTTGGCAATACACTGTGTTACTTCCTGTGTTTGAGAAAGTGAACTTCCTGTTGGAAGATCAACATAAATAGAAAATGTATCAGAATCTTTGCCTGGAAGCATTTTTGCTTTGACCACTTCTAATGGGATCAAATAAATACTCACTACAAATAAAATAAACGTAGCAATATAAACGAGAATTCTATTTCTTTTTTGGTTGACTATTAAAAAGATCAATGCTTCTAATTTTGAAGGAGTATTAGTCATGTGAATTCTCCTTTTTTAGAAGTTTTTTCACCAGATATGGGGTGAAAATATACGCAATGAACAAAGACATAAACAGAGCAATTGGTACAAACACAGGAAGTGGATGCATAAATTGTCCCATCATTCCCCCAACAAAGAACATAGGTATAAAAGTCATAATAATTGCAATAGTTGCAATATTGGTTGGATTTCCAATTTCGTTTGTAGCTTCTATACAAATTTCTTGCAATGTTTTATCTTTACTATGATGATCATGAAGATGCCTATGGATATTTTCAATAACAATAATTGCTGCATCAACTAAAAGACCTAAACTTAACAGTAAAGCAAATAGTGTAATACGATTGATCGTTTCCCCTAATAAATATCCAGCAAATAAAGTCAATGATAAGATCATAGGTACAGTCAAAGAAACAATAATTGCTTCTTTTAATCCAAGTGTAAAAACAAGTAGGATTGCAATAATTACAATAGAGATCAAGAGGTGAAATACGAGTTCATTTACTGCATGATTTGCCGTATAGCCATCATCTCTTGTGACAATATATCCAATTCCTGCATCAGTTAACTGTTGTTGAATTGAATCAAGATATTCAAATATCTCATTATTGATTACAACAGTATTTGCTCCTTTGAGTTTTGATATAGTCATAGTGGTTTGAGTCATATCATCAAGGTCATATTTATTTGAAGATAGTTTGGCTATTTTAGTGTTTTGAATATCATTAGATTTAGTAACATTTGCTACATTTTTCAAGTAAATTGGTGTATTCATGTAGTTTGCAATGATGATATTTTCAATATCTTTTACTGTTGCAATAGAACTTTCTATTCCAAAAGTAATAATCTCTTTAGAAACTGTTTTCCCTTCCACTGCAGGTAACTCGAAAGAAAGGCCCTCTATAGTTTTTACAATTTGTCCAAGAGAGATATGAAAGGCTGAGAGTTTATTAATATCTACTAAGATATTGTATTGCTCTTTACTTTCCCCTTTAAAATCAACGATAGCGACATTGTCAATTTTATTAATTTGATGGGCAATTTTATTAATATGTTGAAATAGTTTTTCATTGCTCATAGAGTCATTTTTTGGATAGAAAGCAATCGTTGCAACTGGAATATCTGTATCGATATCCATAGTCTTGATAATTGGTTGCATTGCTCCTTTTGGAAGCAGATCGATATTTCTCATTACCTGGTCATAAAGTTTAAGGTCAGATTCTGTTTTTGTTTCTCCAATATAATACTGAACTTGTACAATTCCAACAGATTCTTTTGCATAAGTGTAGATATTCTCCACCCCTTTAATCGCTCGAATTTTTCGCTCTAAAGGTTCAATGACCACTTTCTGAATCTCACTAGCCGTTGCCCCTGGCATTGGTACGATAACTGCCCCACCTGAAACCTTGATTTGTGGATTTTCTTCTCTAGGAGTAAGATTCAATGCCATATATCCTACAACAAGAATAAATACACCTAATATAAAGGTTAAAGGGTGATTGATGAAGGTTTTTGCTAATTTACCAGCGATATTCATTGAAGTGATTCCGTATAGATCAATACTTTAGCGTACATTCCAGGATAGATCATCACATTTGGTTCAAATTCTATTTTGGCTGTGAATGTATGAGTCAAAGGATTCGAACTAGGGATGATTGAACTTACCTTTCCTCTAGTTTTAATTTCTAATGATGGAATTTCTACATCAACATTTTGACCAACTTTAACAAATTTCAGATCACTTTCGGCTATTTGTGCATCAATTTTCAGATTTGATAGATCTGTAAGGATCATTGCTGGCATACCAGGCATTGACATCTCACCAGCTTTGATCATTTTTTTAATAATAACTCCATCATTTGGTGCTTTGATCTGAAGGTATTTGTATTGATTATTGATCTCTTTCACTTGCGAGTTTGCGATCTTGACCATATCTTCTAAGTTTTTTGTTCCTAGTTCCATTTGTTCTAGATCAAACTTCGATACCAAATCTTTTTCATATAGCCTTTTGTATCTTTCATAATTTGTTTTCATCGTGTTGTATTGATTTTGATACATTTGTACTGAAAGTAGCGCTTGCTGTTTTTTATTGTCAATTTCTGTTGAATCAATGGTATAAAGTACTTTGCCTTTCTTTACCTTGTCACCTTCACTAACATTGACACTTTTTATAAATCCCATATTTCTACTAGTGATATATTTTTCATTGTCTGATATCACAGTTGCAGTGAGTTCAATCGTTTTTGCGAACATTGAAAGAGAAAGTAAAGAGATAAGTAAGAATATTTTGGTCATGTTAGTCCTTTAGTGATTTTCCAAGTGAAAGGTTATAATTTGCTTGGGCTAAACTATATTCATATTTAGCCAGTATCGTATTAGCGATCGCTTCTTGATTTTTTGCTTGTTGCATTAATAGATCGTTCATAGAGATCAAGTGATTTTTATAGAGTTCTTCTGATTTATACAAAATCTCTTGTGCTAAACTTTGAGCTTTTTGTTTTTGGTGATAAATTTTTCTTTTCGCATTCAGATTTAACTGATTGTTTTTGACTTCTAGTTCAATTCCATTTTGCATTTGATCCATATAGAGTTTTGTTTGTGTATATTTGATCTTAGCTTTTTGTTTTTCGCTACTGCTAACACTACCATCAAAAAGGGTATATTTAATACCTAAAGCACCCATATAATAGTCTTTATCACTACTAAGATCAAAACTATCATCATTCATTCCATATTCAACATAAGCTCCGACCATCGGGTAAAGATCAGCGCCTTTGAAATCGATATTCTTTTTCATCGTTTGGGTGTTATATTGCATCCATTGAAAATCTTCACGATCATTTAAAAATGCTTCTTTATCAAGTGCAATTTCATTTTTCTCAAATATGACAAATTCTTTGACATCACTAATATTTGCATCGTTGGTTAAAAATTGTAAATAAGCGATCGCTAGGTCAAATTTATTTTGAGCTTCTATTAGTTTTGTTTCAACATCGAGATCAAATACAGTTGCTTGATTAACATCGATCTTTGTAACAAAACCTTCAATGTTCATTTGTGTAGCCATATCTACAAAAGATTTTGTAGCAATTTGTGCTTTTTTGATTGCTTCTATAAAATATTTGGCTGCAACTGCACCATTATATGCTTTGAGTACTTCAATTTGCAGTTTTTTTGTATCATAACTAAATTTTGCTTCTTGAGCCAAAATTTGTAGTCGTGCCATCTCTTTGGCATTTTGTAATTTAAATCCAGTAAAGATTGGAACTTCATATGAGATTTTTGTTTCATAGTTAGTTCTAGCTTCTGGGTAGTTAAGTTGATCAGGTTGTGTTCCAAGAACTGCCGTGTCAGCACCTGGTACTCCACCCATAAGTGCAGGCATCTGTGATAAAAATTCATCAAATCCAAAAGAACCAAAATCAGCCTCCCTTGAAGCTAACTTCATACCAAATACGTATCCTGCATGATTTGTTCGTGAAATGTTCTCTTCAATTTTCATTTTCCCAAATTCATACCCTTTGGCTTGAATAAGATCTTGTTTAGCTACTTCTATATCTAGTTTTTTTGCTTGAAGTTCTTTATTCTGTTCTAAAGTGATATTGATTGCAGTATCAAAGTCAATAGTATAAGAAAAGAGAAACAATGGAAAAAATAATGGAATAAATTTTTTCATTATTATAATGAGACCTCGTAAATTTATTGTTTGAAGTATAGTACAAGAGTTAGTATAAAATTTGTATTAAACGAGTTTATAGTATTTTAAAGAATAAGTAGAATTTATATTACAAATATTATTATTATAACTAAAACTTATAGATTCTTAAGAAAACTATAAAGAAATCAAGAATATTATATGTGTAATTTTGATGTAAGGATAAACTATGGCTAGATTAGTAGTATTGGGTGGTGGAGTTGCAGGGCATACAGCAGCTTCATTTGCAGCAAAGTGGTTGAAAAACGAACATGAAGTAGTGGTGGTAACACCAAATAGTAAATGGAATTGGATTCCGTCTAATATTTGGGTTGGTGTTGGAGAGATGTCAAAAGAAGATGTAACTTTTGATCTAGCACCAGTATATAATAAAGCTGGGATTACTTATAAACAAGCAAAAGCGCTTTCAATTCATCCTGAGGGAAATAATGAAAATAGCAGACCTTTTGTTACAATTGAATCAACTTCTGAAGACAATGCTGGTGAACAAGAGGTACTAGAATATGATTATTTGATAAATGCTACTGGGCCAAAATTGAACTTTGGAGCAACTCCTGGACTTGATCAGGGGTACACTGTATCAGTTTGTACAGCTGATCATGCTGTACACGCTGCACAAGAACTTGAAAAATGTATTGAGCATATGAGACAAGGGGTTCATCAAACAATAGTGGTTGGAACAGGTCATGGTATGTGTACATGTCAAGGGGCAGCATTTGAATATATATTTAATATTGATAATGAACTCAGACGTAGAAAAGTAAGAGATCATGCTACATTGATATGGTTGTCAAATGAACAATTCCTTGGTGACTTTGGTATGGGAGCAATGCATATTGATAGAGGTGGATATAGAACACACTCAAAAGTATTTACTGAATCACTCTTTGCAGAGCGTGAATTAGAATGGATCACGAGAGCGCATGTAAACAAAGTAGAAGAGGGTAAAATCCATTATGAAACATTAGAGGGTGAATTTAAAGAAATTGGATTTGACTTTTCTATGTTGATTCCACCATTTGCTGGTGTTGGACTAAAAGCATTTGATAAAAATGGTGAAGATATCACTGGTAATGTATTTGCACCAAATGGATTTATGAAAGTTGATGCAGATTACACTCCAAAACCATATGAAGAATGGAGTGCAGATGATTGGCCAGCAACACTTCAAAACCCTACATATCCTAATATGTTTGCTGCAGGAATTGCATTTGCTCCACCGCATTTGATTTCTCAGCCAAAATCATCACCAAATGGAACACCAATCAATCCAACTCCTCCAAGAACTGGAATGCCAAGTGCAATGATGGGGAAAGCAGTTGCAGCTTCAATTGCAGATATGATGAATGGAAAATCTTCAACTCCAACGCATACAGCTAAGATGTCTGAAATGGGTGCAGCGTGTGTAGCAAGTACTGGAAAAGGATTATTTAGTGGAACAGCAGCTTCAATGACTGTATATCCAGTTGTACCAGATTATAAAAAATATCCAGAAACTGGAAGAGATCAATCAATGACTTTTGGTGAAATTGGATTAGCAGGACATTGGATTAAACATATCTTACATCATATGTTCTTGTATAAAGCACAGTTAAAACCAGGTTGGGAATTAATTCCAGAATAATAAAAAGGAGAAAAAGATGAAAAAAGAAGTATTACCAAACGCAAAACCATACGAACAAGCATATTTTCCACCAAAACCAAGTGGATTTACAAAATTTATGAGAAAATGTGTAATTTGGCAAATTTTTAGATTTATCGTAATTAATTTAAAAATGGTGAAAGTGATCTTTAATTCACATCACTAATTAATAAACCAAGAAAGCAATTTAATTGCTTTCTTGTACTTCTTGTGCTCGTAATTCAATGAGTGATTCCATATACCCTCGACCTAGATAAATGATATAGAATACTGCTGCAAATAGTGCTATGAATGGTATCATTGAAATAAAATATAAAAAGAGTGATCGTAATCGTATTTGATTTGATTCTTGAGCTTTAAGTTGATAATATTCTCGTGGTTGCATTTTAATATTTGATGTGACATCATAATTCAGTAGTTTGTGAAAAAAATAGTAAAATGGCAAATTGATCGCAATAATATTAATGATTGGTATGAAATATAGTGGAATAAACAATAAAAACAATCCAATCATGCCGAAAGTATGTTTTACTGGAGTCCAGATAGTTCCTATCCAATCTGTTTGATCATTAAGCTCTACTTGTGGATAGTGTCGTTTTATAAGAATGGATAAAATATGAGGAGTGAGAAATCCAATAATAAATACTGCAATAAATACTGAAAAAAGCAGAATAAAAAATCCTCCAACAGTATATACAAAAAAAGCAATTAACCAAGAAGTAATAGAATTTTTCAATAAAAATTCAACAATTGCATTGCCTCCTTCATAGGTTTCATTGATCGTTGTTTTTTCCTCAACTCCATTAACGACTTGAGTTTGGGTTTGCTCAATTTGCACAACACTATTTTCCAAAGCATCTAAACCGATATTTGCTCCAGTGAAAAATAAAGCATAAAATAAAATGATTGTAATAGCAAATGGATAAATTGCAATTTTAAGCATCTCTTTTGTAAAAAAGTCTTGAATTGATTTGGAAAAAATATTAAATTCGCTCATTAAGTGCCTTTTGTAGTTTTTTTGTTATCATAGCATAATTATTATTGCACTAACAAAATAATGTAGAGCAATAAAGCGATGAAAAAAGGACTCAAATGAAACTAATTGGTGGCGTATTTGGTATTTTAACGATGTTGTTGGTAGGTATTTACCTATTTTTATTTACTAGTTTAGGTCATGGAATAATTCTACCAATAGTTGAGGGAAAGATCAAAGAGGCCACAAAACTTGAAAATGTAAAATTTGATTCTTTTGATCTTGGTCTTAGTTCACTTAATACAGTTTTGATGATCGAAAACAATCCAATTAAAGTTGATGCAGATTTTAGTTTATTTGGAAAAACTATTGATGCAAAATATGATGTTAATATCAAAGAACTTTCAAGTTTTGGAAAATTGGTTCAAGCACCATTAAAAGGAACTTTTACAACACAAGGAAGTGTCAAAGGTAAATTTGATGATATGTTGATCAAAGGGGTAGCGAATGTTGCAAAAGGGGATATAGCATATGACTTAAATATTGCAGGTGAAAATATCAATAATATTAATTTCACTGTAGTTGATCTTGATCTTAGCACTCTTTTAGGTATGGTAGGTCAACCACAATATATTCAAGGACTATTACAATCTCGTGGAAAAATATCATCACAAAACCTTGAAAATGTAGATTTTATTGCTAATGTTACAAATGGAAAAATCAATACAAATGTAGTACAAAAAGCATTTAAAATTTCAATTCCTCAAAGTCAGTTTAAACTTAATTCCAAAGCCAATATTGCTAATAAAGTGGGAGATTATATTGTTGATATTGATTCTTCATTAGCAAAAATTAAGAGTGATGGAAAACTTGATATGAATTCAATGGGAGTGGATGCAAAATATGATCTTTTGGTTCAAAGTTTAGCAATGCTGGAACCAATAATTGGAACAAAATTTAATGGAGCTTTTGCAACCAATGGTACAGTTAAAGGTGATCAAAAACAAATGAAAATTGATGGGGCATCAAATATTGCCTCTAGTAATACAACCTATCATGTTAATTTAAAAGATTCAGCACCTCAAAGTATCAATGCGATGATTAAAAATGCGCAATTAGATCAATTGTTATATACATTAAATCAACCAAAATATGCAAAAGGAAATCTTACAGTTGATGCTAAAATCAGTTCGCTAAATGACTTAAAAGGAACGGTTATAACAACAATAAACAATGGTTTATTAAATCCAACGGTAGTTAAAAAAGAATTTGATATAGCATTACCAAATAATAGTACATTTAATTCTAAAATCAATACAAGTTTGAATAAAAATTTAGTTACTAGTGATCTGAAATTTAATTCTTTTGTTGCTAATCTTGTAACGAAAAAAACTACATTTCAAATTGACACAGCAAAATTAAATACAGATTACACCCTTGATATACCAAATTTAGCGGAACTTTATTTCTTGACAAATCAAAAAATGCAAGGGGATATCAAAGTAACTGGTGATGTAACGTTTGATAAAAAATTACTTGCTACGTTTAATTCAAAGAAATTTGGTGGAACACTTGATGGTAAGATTGATGATAACAAACTTACTGTTGATATAAAAGATTTTCAAACGTTACCATTACTTGATATGATGTATTATCCACAAGTATTCAAATCTTCGTTAAATGCAAATTTAAACTATGATATTGCAACGAAAAAAGGGTTATCAAAAGTTGATATGGCAAATGGAAAATTCTTGACCAATGAAGCTATGACGATGTTGAAAAATTTAACAAGCTATGATCTGACATTGGAAGTATATAAAGTAGCAAACTTAACAACGAACATTGATGATAATATTTTGAAAAACGATCTATTTATGGAAAGTGAAAAAAGTACGATTAAATCAAAAAAATTTATTGTAGATACAAAGAAAAGTTCAGTTGATGCTGATATCAATATCACCTATAGAAAATATGACTTAGGAATAAAACTTGATGGACCACTGCAGGGACCAAAAGTTTCAGTTGATCCGGGTGATGTGTTAAAACAAAAAGCAAATAAAGAGATCAATAAACTGATTGATAAAAAACTTGATGGTAAAGTCGATGATGATGTAAAAGGTCTACTTAAAGGTTTATTGGGAAAATAAAAGTATAGGAATTCTCCTATACTTTTAAACGATTATTTGATGTAGTTTTGAAATATTTGGTTGTTGTTGAGTATCGTTGTTTTTGATCATGGTTTTAATTTGATCATAAGAGTATGATTTAGAATCATACACATAAACATAGATTTCATCGCCTTTCTTGAGAAAATTGCTCTCTCCAAATTCCGTATAACTCGTTGCTCCAATTGAGATCATCAGACCTTCAGGAAATTCACTATTTTTAAGATGTTCATGAAGATTTTCCAATGGTCCTTCATCTTTTTGGTTATTAAGCTTTTCTATTATCCAATCGAGTAGTTGTTGGTAAAAATAGTTATAGGTTAGCACGGCACTATCTTGTCCATATTCAAAAACTTCCCCATCTCTTTTTAAAAATGAAGAGATATGATAACTATCCATCACTCCAGCTTCTTCAAACATATCAATAGGGATAATATGCGATGAAATTCCTTTTGAATGTTCTCCCCAATTCTTTTTTTCAGAGATTTTTTTAGCATTTGGTCGTCTTATAGAACAATCATTATAGGCTGTAAAAAATGCTGGTTGGATACTTTTAACCAAACCATTTTCATACTCAACGGAACAAATTAATGCAACCTCTGGTTCCATTTGAAGGTTTTCATCTTCTTTTTGTATTTGGATCTTTTCATTTGATAGAGGATAGATTCCTAAAAATGATTCACTTTTTGGTAAGTAAAATGGAAATATTCCTTTTGGTGCATTTTCATTATCTACTTTTACGTTAACAAAATCAGCACTCTCTCCTGCTTGTTCTAAGTGGTGTGCAAAATTTCCTGCCACACCAAAACCTATAAATTTCTTTAAGTGTTGTTTACTCATTTATTCCCTTATTTTATTTTTTCAAGTAGTTTTTCTAAAAATATAAATGTCTTTGGATGATGATTGCTATTTTTACTATGAACAATTTTATAGCAATCTAAACATAATGTTTGAAGATTTTCAAAATTATATTGTCCTCCCTCTTCAAGAGGTT
The DNA here is from genome assembly GCA_050304095.1 of Arcobacteraceae bacterium. Lineage (GTDB taxonomy): Bacteria > Campylobacterota > Campylobacteria > Campylobacterales > Arcobacteraceae > JAYEFX01. Next base: position 12,560 of record JBNLDA010000030.1, read on the forward strand.
TGAGAAGAGTAACACGCGCATCGTCTAAAGAGATCTGTTGTCCACAACGTAAACAACCTCTATTATCCCTTTGCCATGTGAATTCTTTTCTCTTTGACCAATCAGATGGTAACTTATCTTTATTTGGGATACAATTCTCTCTATAATTTGTCCAAATCAGATCATGATCCAATGGGGGTCTTGTATTAGGATTATACTCAAAAGCAATATATTGTGATAAAAGGTTTTCAGCTATAAGTATTGCTCTGGTTTTTTCATTTGGTTCCATTTTGGTTTCAATTAAAATCTTATCAAATACAAAAGGTATTTTTGGATAAGTATTTTTCAAATGAATTCGAGCAAAATCTAAAAATTGATCTAGATTACTTGGTCCATAAATAAATCTATAGATTTTATCTCTATAAAAATAGAGTGGAATAAGTGATAAAATAACAATTATAGCAGCAATGCTAAAATCCCAACCTAAGATCATTTGTAATCCATTTTATATATTTTTGTCTTGTCATTATATCAAAAATAAGCTATCATAGCGATAATAAGGAACTACTATGGATGAAATCAATATTCAATGTCCCTATTGTTTAGAGGCAATAACAGTTTTATTAGATTATAGTTTTGATGGTATACATCAGATTGTTGAAGATTGTGAAGTGTGTTGTCGACCAATCGAAATAGATTATACGGTTCAAGATAATGAGATTGTCGCAATTGATTATAGCCCCATTGATGGAAATGCTTTTTAAATAATGTAAAAAAAGAGTATATTTTAGAAAACTTTTGTTATTATTAGATTACTTTTTAAATAGTAGGACGAAGTTTATGAATGTTAAAGCATTATTTTTATCATTGATGTGTGTATTATTTTTTACAGGATGTACTAAAAATGATATTGAAACGCAAAAGAAAGAGTGTCAAGATCAAGGTAAAACATTTACTGCAAAAAAAGTATTTAATCATAGAAATGGTGAATATGAAATTAGAGGGGAATGTAAATAATACATGAGGTGTGCCCCTGACCAAGGAGCACGTTTGTAATTATATGTTTTTCAAACTATGATTTAGTTTAATATTGGTAGAGTGATAGTAAATATCGCTCCATCATGACCATTTTTAGCTGTAATGGTACCTAAGAATTTTTCTTCAATGATCAATTTGGACATATACAATCCAAGTCCAGTTCCATCTTTGTCTTTTTTAGTACTTACATAAATATCAAAAATCTTATCCAATACTGCTGGATCAATTCCTCCTGCATTATCTTCAATATGAATTTGTATTTGTTCAGTGTTACTAAATGATTTGATCACTATTTGTGGATTTGGATGGTGATCTTGCATAAAAGCATCAAGAGCGTTAGCCAATATATTTAAAATCACTTGTGAAAATTCATTTGGATATCCCTCTAATACCATATTATCATTTTCATGCAAAAGTAATTTGATATTATGAGAGGTGAGGGATGCTTGAATGATATTGACTGCATTTTGAATGTAGTCATTCATATTGAACTTTTTTCTTTCAATATTAGGTTCAAAGAAGTTTCTAAAGTCATCAATAGTGGTTGACATAAATTTAATGATCGTATTACCTCTTTCGATCTTTTCATCAAGATACTCTTTATTGAGTTGCTTAAATGCATAAGCTGCTTCAAGATTCATAAAGATACCACTCAGTTGTGTTAATGGTTGTCTCCATTGATGTGCAATCAGTCCAATCATCTCGCCCATTGTTGCAAGTTTAGAGTTTTGCATCAATAGATATTCTTGATCAAGTCTTTTTTCGATCTCTGCTTCAATAATACTTTGCAATTTTGTTTTTTCTTGTTCATGTTTAGTAATATCTTTGAAAATTAATTTGATATAGACCGTATTAAGGTTTTTGGAAATACTTCCAGAAATATCATATGTACTTTCTTTAATAGTTGTTATAAATTTAGTGAGTTGATTTTTTGTTTTTAATTGCTCGAGTAATTTATTCCAATCACCGTTATAAAAGAGATTATTGATAGGTTGATCCATTAATGCGGAATTAAATACTTTCTTAGCTTTAGTATTCATCCAATATATGATATATTTATCATTGCTCCCTTTGACAACTTCTATCATAGGTTCAGGCAAGAGGTTCATTATCTCTTGGGCATGGCGAATTTTATTTTGTAATATTTTGGTGTAGTTCCCTTTGATATGTTTTAAGATATCTCTATTGGTGAGCATTGCTAGTAAATAACCATCATCATCAAGTACGATTATTCTTCTGATACCCTTGCTTTTCATAATCTCAATTACTTGAGCTACTAATGTATCTGATGTTACACTGATCACAGGAGAGATCATATGATCAACAATAGGTTGATTTAAATTTATTTTCAAATAGGTGAGATTTAAAATATCTTTTTCGGTGATAATTCCAGTAGGTTTCTGTGAATCATCTAAAATAACTACAGACCCAATATGGTATTGTTGCATTAATTGTAAAGAATTCAAAACAGTTGAATCAGTATCAAGAGTGACTAAAGATTTTTTCATATTGATGATATCTTTGACTTTTAGATCAATCTTATATACATCATCTTCTATATATTCATAAAGGTCTTCTTGTAAAACAATACCAGTATATTTTTGTTCATCATTAAGTAAAATGATTCTTCGTATATGGTGTTCATCAAGTATATCAAAGGCTGACTCAACAGGACGATTTTCATTACTGGTATATACTTTCTTCTTTGCATAATTTCCAATAGGTTCATTAAAATCAACATCTAACTTAAGTAGATTTAAAATATCTGATTCAGTGAAAATTCCAATGGGGGAGGTTTTGTCTAGAATTACAACGCATCCATTTTTATTGGAATGCATTGTAGTGATTGCATCTTCTATTGATTGTGTGTGTTGAATATCAAAATTGTCAGTTTTACAAATTGATTTTAATGTGATCATTTTGAATTAAGTGTATAGCCTATACCACTCACATTTTTTATGATCCCTGTATAAGTTTTTTGTCGGATGTTTTTTATTTGACTTCTGATAGCATCAGCAGTCATTGGTTTGTTTTTCCAAACATCTTCTTGTAATGTTTCATAACTAATCACTTTTCCAGAGTGTTGAATAAGGAATTCAATAAGTTCGATCTCTTTTTTTCTTAATGGAATTGTTTCATTGTTGCATTCGACTGATTTTTTTAAAGCATTGAAAATGTATCCTTCACCAAGATCAAATTCATCTGATCGAGGATCGAATTGTGACAGTTCATTGACCGCTTTTTTGAGAGCTTTAAGCACATCAGATCCAGTCATAGGTTTATCTAAATATCTTGTGATATCCAATTCAATTGCTTTAAGTGTAAATTCTTTATGGGTATAT
>JBNLDA010000031.1:0-15811 GCA_050304095.1 Arcobacteraceae bacterium
GGAATTTTAAACAGAATTCATGATGCACCTAACGCACAAGCGAAATTGAAAAAACGACCATTATTGCAAGATATAGATACAGCAAAAAAACTTTTCAATGAACGAAAAGTTGCGTATGAAAATGTTGCAGATGTAGTTATTGATGTTGAGAATCGACCAACACAAAAGATCATTGAAGATATAATTGAAAAATTAAAGTAGGGTAGTATGAAAATAATACAAACGAATGATGTAAATTTTAATGAGCAATTTCAAGAGATTTTAGATAGAGCCAAAACAGATATTAAACATGTCTCTGGAATTGTGAATGGGATCATTGATGAGATAATTGAAGAAGGGAATGAGGCACTTAAAAGACATATAGCTAAATTTGACAACTGGGCACCACGAAGTGATGAAGATTTGTTAATAGATAAAAAGTCAATGGAAGATGCGTACAATAATTTAGATGATGAGTTACGAAAATCATTGCACTTAGCCTATGACAGAATTGAAAAATTTCATGAAAAGCAACTTCCAAAATCATGGATGGATTTTGAAGATAATGGAACGATTTTAGGTCAAAAAGTGACTGCAGTTGATAGAGCTGGATTGTATATTCCTGGTGGAAAAGCAGCCTATCCTAGTAGTTTATTAATGAATGCTGTTCCAGCAATAGTTGCAGGCGTAAAAGAGATCGTTGTTTGTACTCCAACGCCGGATAATGAACCCAATGAATTATTATTGGCTGCTTGTCATTTATGTGGAATCAAAACAGTGATAAAAGTAGGTGGGGCAAGTGCGATTGCTGCTATGGCGTATGGAACTCAAAGTTTGAAAAAAGTTGATGTAATTACTGGTCCTGGAAATATTTTTGTGGCAACAGCAAAAAAATTAGTATATGGGGAAGTCAATATTGATATGATTGCAGGTCCTAGTGAAATTGGAATTTTAGCTGATAGCAATGCAAATCCTAAATATATTGCTATTGATCTATTAAGTCAAGCAGAACATGACGAGATGGCTAGTTCTATTTTAATTACTACAGATAAACAGATTGCACACAAAACAAGTGATGAGGTAGATGCATATCTAAAAACATTAAGTAGAACCGTTATTGCTTCTAAATCTATTTATGAACGTGGAGCAATTATTGTAACTGAAACTATGGATGAAGCGATTGAATTAATGAACGAGATTGCCCCAGAACACTTAGAAGTGATGACACAAAATCCATTTGATCTTTTACCAAAGATCAGACACGCAGGAGCAATTTTCTTAGGGGAAAATACACCTGAACCAATTGGGGATTATGTTGCAGGGCCTAATCACACTCTTCCTACTGGAAGTACAGCGAAGTTTTATTCTCCACTTGGAGTTGAAAACTTTATGAAAAAAAGTTCAATTATTAGTTTTAGTCAACAAGCAATTAATGAAATAGGAAATGAATGTGCAATACTAGCACACACTGAAGGACTTACAGCTCATGAAGAGTCTGTACGAGTTCGAATTAAATAAATATTAGGAATAGATTATGGGAAAATTTGAAGCATTATTTGAAGATGAAGAAAACATTTTTGGAGGGACTCCTAAATCAAAATTTTGGGATATCGCTAATCAAGCAAGTAATGATCTAGTAAAAGATGAGTTTGATAAGATCATTGCAAAACATGCAATGATGGAAACTTTTTTAGAAGAGATGATGGGTGATGAAGAGTTAGAACGAAAAATGGCTCAGTATGAAATTGAAAATTCAATGGAATTAGAACATAGAAAAAAATCATTATATGTTGCTTTTACGGGTGATATAGTTTGTAGATTGGATTCATAATAGCTTATGGAAGCGTTGGAATTAGTAAAGCAAAAAATTCAAGAGTTTGTTCAAGGGTGTGAAGATCAAAGAAGTTTAGAACTTCTAGATAAATTAGCTACTGGAAAGATGTTACGAAGTAAATTGATCCTTAAAATTGCTGGGATCAATGATGATAGTATTAAAGTCTGTGCAATAGTAGAGATGATCCATGCAGCATCACTTTTACATGATGATGTGATTGATGATGCTGATACAAGAAGAGGGCAACCAAGTGTTAATGCTCTTTTTGGAAATAAAACTTCAATTATGTTTGGAGATATTTTATATTCTATCGCTTTTACACAACTTTCACAAATGGATAAAAGAATTGCTTACCATATTTCAAATGCGGTAACACTATTAAGTATTGGCGAGATGCATGATGTTGAATTGACACAAAAATTCAATAGTGATTATGATAAATATTTAGATATGATCTATAAAAAAACAGCTTCATTGATTGAAGCTAGTGCTAGAAGTGCAGCAATCATGGCAAATAAAGATGAAGAAAGATTTGCTTTATATGGAAAAAATCTAGGATTAGCCTTTCAAATGATTGATGACATCTTAGATATCACGCAAGATAGTGCAACGTTAGGAAAACCTGCTTTATTAGATTTTGTTGAAGGAAAAGTAACAATTCCTTATCTTTTATTACATGCAAAATTAGAAGATAAAAATAAGCTTGAATCATTATATAAAAAAGAGTTATCTGATGATGAATCTACTTGGATAAAAGAACAAATGATAAGTAGCGGGGCTTTAAAAGAATCAATTGCATTAGCTAAAAAAATTGGAAATGAAGCGGTTGTTGCAATTCAAGAAGAAAACAATGATGATTTAGTGATGATCATGAAAGCAATGATAGAAAGAGAGTTTTAGAAGTTGCATTATTTAGTTGTTAGTTTTACACATAAAAATACCAATATAGAAACCAGAGAAAAGTTAGCTTTTAGTGATGATCTTTCAAAAGAGTTAAATTTAAAGAAGATTGTTAATTGTAATTATATATTAGAAGCAATATTACTCTCAACATGTAATAGAATAGAGATTACAGCTTATGTATCTGATTTAGCTAAAGCAAAAGAGACTATTTTTGATGTTTTACATCAACGATCAGGCTTATCTAAAACTGATCTTTTAAGTAGAGCAGATATTCATGAAGATGAAGGGGCGGTACATCATCTGTTTACAGTTGTTTCTTCATTGGATAGTTTAGTGGTTGGGGAAACACAAATTGCTGGACAATTCAAAGATGCGTATAGATTTTCACACAATAAAGGATATTGTTCAAATGCATTAGCACGTGTGGCACAATTTGCATTTAAATGTGCTGGAGCAGTACGAAATGCGACAAATCTTGGTGCTGGATCAGTTTCAGTTGCTTCCACTGCAGTTGCCAAAGCCAAAGAGATTTTTGGTGGTGATGGTGAAGGTGTCACGGCTCTTGTAATAGGTGCAGGGGAGATGAGTGAACTTACAGTCAAGCATCTTCTAAACTATAATTTTGATGTTGTACTTGTGAGTCGTGATATTAAAAAAGCACAATTATTGGCTAGCACCTTTGATAAAAAGATTGAGGTAAAACCTTATGATCAAATTCATTATTTGATCAATCATATGCAATTGATGTTCACTGCAACATCAGCACCTTATCCAATCATTACAAAAAGTATGGTGCAATACTACCAACATCAACGATATTGGTTTGATATTGCCCTTCCTCGAGATATTGAGTCCTTTGAATATGAAGATCTGGAAATCTTTGCAGTGGATGATCTACAATGTATCGTTAATGAAAATATGACACTTCGTGCTGAGCAAGCTAAACAAGCGTATACAATTGTTTCAAAAATGTCAAAAGAGTTTTTTGCATGGTTAAATTCTTTAGGAGTGGAACCTTTAATTAAAGGATTACATACACAAGCAAATGATATGATTGATGCTAAATTAGAAAGAGCTATTCAAAAACATTTTATTGACCAAGCACACAAAGAAAATGTTAAAAAACTTTGTATGAATATTATGAATGAATTTTTACATCAACCTTCAAAAAACTTAAGAGAACTATCAAAACTTGACCAATACGACGATCTAATCGAAGATATGCAAAAAATTTTTAATGTTCATGAAGAGGACGAAGCACCTTTTTCTTCAAATTATAAGTGTAATCGTTAAGATTGGTTAATACTGCATTAAAATTGTGTTAAAATAGCCATGTCATACTTTCATTACATCAAAAAGATGTAAACTAACATTGGAGGATGATATGAAATCATTAACAAAAAGAACATTAGTTACAAGTGCAGTATTAGTCAGTTTAGTTTCAGCTACGACTTTATTTGCTTCAGTAAATAAAGATAACAATGATAAATATGAATACAAATCAAAAAAAGATAGAATGTATGAAAACAGAGATTATCATAAAAAACATGGTGACAGTAGTAAATTTTTAATGAGATTACTTCAAAAAGTCAATCTAACTGATGATCAAAAAGCAAAAATTGATCAATTTACTAATGAATACAAATCTCAACGAACAAAAATCTTTGAAGCATTTAGTACAGATGGATTTGATAAACAAAAATACATCGAAGCGCATAAAAATAAAAAAGAAGATATGGTTGTAGCACGTGCGGACTTTATAGAAAAAGTATATAGTGTACTCACTCCTGCTCAAAAGCAACAAATCAAAACTCAATTAGATGATTTTGGAAAAAGAGATTATAAAAAAGAGTATAAAGACAAAAAAAGAGAATGTGGTAAATAATGATTCAAATTGCGATGATTGAAGATGATATTGAATTAGCTCAAGTGCTCATTCAATATCTACAAGGATATAATATCCATGTTGATAATTATGATGATCCATTTATGGGACTTAGCTCACTTGGTCAAAAAAAATATGATCTAGTGATATTAGATTTGACCTTACCTGGAATGGATGGATTAGAAGTATGTAAACGTATTATCAAAGAAGTAGATATCCCGATAATTATCTCTTCGGCTCGCAGTGATTTAACAGATAAAGTAACTGCCCTTGAATTAGGGGCTGATGACTATTTACCGAAACCCTATGATCCTAAAGAATTAGAAGTGAGAATCAAAACGATTCTAAGACGATATAATCACACCATTGTTGAACAAAAAGTTTGCAAAAAATTTGAACTCAATACAAGTCAGCAAACAATAACAAAAGATGGACAAACAATACAACTAACCGCTGCAGAATACGCAATACTCTCCTTACTTGTGAGTCGTAGTGGTTTTGTTGTAAGTCGTGAAGATATTTTTGACGAGGTAGATATTTTAAGTAGTGATGATGATAATAGTAGTTCTTTATCAGTGATCATCAATCGAATCCGACATAAAATTGAAGATGATCCAAAGCATCCAGTTTATTTACAGACTATAAGAGGTATGGGATATAAATTTCAACAATGAATAGACACTCAGTATTTTTCACATTAACCATTACATTTATAGTATCCTTGATCTTAATCAGTTTGAGTTTTTTCCTCATACTTGATGATGCAAAAAAAGAACATATAAGACATGTCAAATACAAATACTTCACGATTGCGAAAATGGTTAACGTACAAATGCTTCGATCAGATGATATTGATGAATTAGCTGAAGAAGTCAAAAAGGCAAATTTACAATTAGTCGTTGACCCTCAAAAAATTGAAAAAACTCTCTATTCTAAAGATTTACAACTCAAAGCGCAACATAATAGACCTGATATGATGTTAGCTATATTTGAAGATAATAAAAAAAGACTCGTGCATGTTCAAACCCCTTTAACTGAATTTATATTATTGGATAAAGATAAAGATGCTCCAAAATTAAAAGTGATCATGAGTGTTTTTATTTTCATTGTTTTGATGTTAACACTTTCCGCAATTGCTACGTTTAGAAAACTCTATCCATTGAAATCATTGAAAGACCATGTAAAGAATTTTGGCGATGAACAATTTGATTTTGACTTTTCTGAAAAAAGAAAAGATGAGGTGTCACTTTTGGCAAAAGAGTTTTCAAATTCAGCTCGAAAGTTAAAAAATATTAAAGAAGCGAGAAATATTTTTATTCGTAATATCATGCATGAACTCAAAACTCCCATCACAAAAGGTAAATTTCTTTTAGAATTGCCGAAAAATGAAGAGAATAATGAGAAATTAAAAATAGTATTTCATAGACTAGAAACACTCATTAATGAATTTGCACAAATTGAAGAGTTGATAAGTACATCTAAAAATTTGCAAATGAAACCTTATTTATTTGATGATATTATTGAAAATGCGATCGATATTTTAATGGTCGATGAAGATAAGGTTGAATATCAACCAAACGATAAAAAAGTCAAAGTTGATTTTAAACTCTTTTCAATTGCGGTTAAAAATTTAATAGATAATGCCATTAAATATTCCACAAATAAAAAAGTGAAAATTGAAGTCAATGATAATAGTATTGATTTTATTTCCACTGGAAAGATGCTTGAAAAACCACTAGAAGTTTATTGTGAACCTTTTATTAAAGGGGAAGAAAACAGTAGTCAAAGTTTTGGTTTGGGGCTTTATATCGTACAGAATATTTTACAAGCATTTGACTATACTTTAGAGTATCAATATCTTAATGGGAACAACATCTTTAAAATGGTAAAATATCCAAAAATTTAACAATTGGATATTGAACTTTATGAAATTTACAAACTGTTTTATACCTACTACAAAAGAAACACCTAATGATGCAACATTACCTAGTCATCAATACTTGATCCGTGGTGGATTTATTAATATGCAAGGGGCAGGTTTATACAACTTCATGCCACTTGGAAAAATCGTTTTAGACAAGATCAGAGCAATCGTCAAAGAGGAACTAGATAAAGCTGGTTGTATGGAAGTACAACTAGGATTTGTCACTCCTATGGAATTATGGGAACAAAGTGGACGTGCTAGTAAAATGGGTAAAGAGATGCTTCGAATCAAAGATAGAAAAAGCAATGAATTTGTTCTAAGCCCAACCAATGAAGAAGCGATGGTAACATTAGTTAAAAATAGAGTGACAAGCTACAAAGATTTGCCATTGAACCTTTATCAGATCAATACAAAATTTAGAGATGAAGCAAGACCAAGATTTGGTCTTATGCGAGGACGAGAATTTTTAATGAAAGATGGATATTCATTCCATTCTAGTGTTGAAGATATGCAACGTGAATTTGCTTTGATGGAAGAAACATATAAAAAGATTTACACAAGACTTGGATTAGAATTTAGAGTAGTAGCAGCAGATTCTGGAGCTATTGGTGGAACTGGAAGTAAAGAGTTTCATGTCTTAGCTGATAGTGGAGAAGATACAATTGTTGTGTGTGATGGATGTGAATATGCAGCTAATATTGAAGCAGCTATAAGAGCACCAAAGCAATATGAGAAAAAAGCTCAAAATGAAGATAAAGTCCATACTCCAGATACAACTACGATTGAAGATGTATCAAAACTTTTAGGAGTTGCACCATCGCAAACAATCAAAGCAGTAATTAAAAAAGCTATTTATGATGAAAATACTGAAATTGTTGTATTCTTTGTTAACGGTGCTGATGAACTTGAAGAGACAAAAGCAGCTAATGCAATCAATGCTCTTGATCTAGATGATGCTAGTGAAGAAGAGATCGTAAAAGCAGGATTGTGTGTAGGATTTGTTGGACCATTTGATTTGCCAAATGATATTAAGTATGTCATTGACAATGAATTAAAAGATGCAACTGATATGGCTTGTGGAGCAAATGAGGTTGATTACCATTTAATAGGTAAAGATATCTGTTGTATGAGTGAAGATGTTTATGCAGATTTAGTAGCAGTTCAAGAGGGTGATACTTGTTTATGTTGTGGTGGAAAACTTTCTTACACAAAAGGAATTGAAGCGGGACATATTTTCCAATTGGGAACTGTATACTCTGCACCACTTGAAGCAAATTTTTTAGATGAAAATGGCAAATCACAACCTTTTGTAATGGGAACGTATGGAATTGGAGTAAGTCGATTAGTTGCAGCCGTTATTGAACAAAATCATGATGATAGAGGTTGTATATGGACTAAAACAACAGCACCATTTATGGTTGATGTGATCGTAAGCAATGCAAAAAAAGATGATGAACTTGATGCTGGAATGAAAATCTATGAAGAATTGAAAAATACTGGTATTGAAACAATTATTGATGATCGAACTAAAGAGCGATTTGGATTTAAAATGGGAGATTTTGAACTCATTGGATTTCCTTACGCTGTAATCGTTGGAAAAAGATTAGCCGATGGTTTTGTAGAAATTGCTGTGAGAAAAACTGGTGAAAAAATCGAAGTGGCACTTGAAGAAGTGACACAAAAAATTCAGGAGTTATTAGGTTGATCTATTTTATTCTTTATCTTTTTCTTGAAGTGATGATCTCTTCATCTATTGCTGGAAGTATAGGTGGATTGTTGACTTTTATTGAGATTATTGTTTCAGCTATTATTGGGATATTTTTATTGCAAAATTTTAAATTTGCACTTTTTGAAAATCTTCAAGCAATGTCGCAAGGAAAGATCACACAACAAGAATTTAGTAGAATGAATATGTCTATGGCTTTAGGAGCATTTTTATTGATTGTGCCAGGCTTTTTTACTGACATTGTGGGAATATTACTACAATTTGAATTTATTGGAGTACTTTTAGCCAATAAGTTTATTAAAAAAGATACAGATTATAATAAAACAAACAGATACCAAAACAAACAAGGAGATGATGATGTCATTGATGTTGAAATCATTGAGCATATTGATAATACTCGTAAGTAGTGTAGTAGCAAATGAACAAATAGATAAAAAGGCAATGGAATATGCCCATAAGAAATTTAAATCTAATGATCGAGTTCAGATAAAAGATATTAAAATTTCTATGAAAAAAGAAATAAAATCTGGTTGGTATGGTTATGCATTTGATATCTCTGCCATTGTAGGTGGTAAAAATGCAAATGCAAAAGATGTGATTTTTACAGATGGTAATTTTGTAACACCTGATTTACAAGATATGTCAACTGGAAATTCATATCAAGATATGATGAAACCACTACTTGATGCAAAATATTATAAGTCAGAACATTTAATTGCAGGAAACGCGAATGCAAAACATAAGATCGTTGTTTTTTCTGATCCACTATGTCCATTTTGTATAGAGTACATGCCTGAGTTAATTCAAGATGTGATGAAAAAGCCGGATACATTTGCTTTATATTATTATCATTTTCCATTGTTAAGATTACATCCAGATGCAAATGTGATCACAAAAGCGATGCACATAGCAACTGCTCAAGGGGTAAAAGATGTAACTTTAAAAACATATCAGGGAGAATTTCATAAATATTTAAAACCTGGTAAAAATCCTGATCAGACAGTTTTGAGTGCATTTAATAAAGTTCTTGGAACGAATATTACTTTAGCACAGATAAATGACCCAATGGTACATAAAGCAATATCTTATGATGTGATGATGGGTGATAAAGCTATGGTAGAAGGAACACCAACAGTTTTCTTTGACGGTGCATACGATAAATCAAGATATAAATACGATAAAGTAAAATAAGGGATACAATGCAAAAATTAATTATAGCTACAAGAGCTAGTGATCTAGCATTATGGCAAGCATATCATATTAAAGATAGGATTGAAGAAGCATTTCCTGATATAGAAGTAGAACTTAATAAAATCACAAGCAAAGGGGATAAAATTCTTGATAAACCACTTGCACTTGTTGGTGGGAAAGGGCATTTTACTAAAGAACTTGAAGATGAAATGTTAGCTGGAAATGCTCATATGGCAGTACATTCACTTAAAGATGTACCATCATATATGCCTGAAGGTTTAGAATTAAGTGCTATTACAAAAAGACAAGATCAAAGTGATGTATTTCTTTCTCATAATTATGCGACACTTGAAGATCTTCCTGAAGGGGCAGTGGTTGGAACAACAAGTTTGCGTAGACGTATGCAATTATTAAGTATTCGACCTGATCTAAAAGTAAAAGATCTAAGAGGAAATGTGAATACTAGACTTCGAAAACTTTCTGAAGGGCAATATGATGCAATTATTTTAGCGTATATTGGTTTGCATAGATTAGATCTGCTTAAAGATATCCCATATACTCAAAAATTGCCATTAACTACAATGATCCCACCAATGGGACAAGCTTCACTTGGTATTCAAATTTTAAGTGATAATGAACAGCTCAAAGAGATATCAAAAATATTAAATGATGAAGTAAGTTTTTTATGTGCAAAAATTGAGCGAGATTTTATTGCAAAGATCCAAGCAGGATGCTCTGCACCTGTGGCTATTAATGCAATAGTTAATGAAGATAGTATTGTAAGTTTACGAGCGATGATTGGATATCCAGATGGTACGAATATCATGTATAAAAATATTAAAGAACATTCTGAAAAATCACAAAACTTGGGTGTAGTGATGGCAGAAATGATGATAGAAGATGGTGCATTGGATATTTTAGCAGATGCAGAGAAAATTGCTTTTAAAGATGAAGTAGCACAAAGAATCTAAAACTATGAATGATGTAATTGAACGATTAAAAAAACATGATCTATTAAGAATAATAGATGAACCACTAGATATTTATTTAGAGATTCCACACATTGCCTATGTGGAAGTGAAAAAAGAGGATTCAAAAGCTTTATTATTCACTCAGCCAATTGACAAAAAAAATAATAAAACATTTAATGTTCCAGTATTAATGAATGTATTTTGTAATGCTAAAGCAGTAGAGCTATTTATTGGCGATGCAGATAAGATTGCAAATGAAATTGAAGGTTTATTGAAAATGAAACCACCAACTGGTTTTATGGATAAACTTTCAATGTTTGGACAACTTTTCAATCTCAAATCAGTTTTCCCTAAAAAATTAAAAGGGCGAGGTGTATGTCAAGAGATTGTTCTGACTGGTAGTGATGCTAAATTATCTGATTTACCAGTCTTAACGACTTGGGAACAAGATGGTGGTCCATTTATTACTATGGGGCAAGTCTATACGCAAAGTCTTGATGGTCAAATGAAAAACCTTGGTATGTATCGATTGCAAGTATATAATGATGGTCAGCTAGGGATGCATTGGCAAATCCATAAAGATTCAAATCATTTCTTCCATGAATACAAAAAAGCCAATAAAAAGATGCCAGTTTCTATTGGAATTGGTGGAGATCCAATGTATATTTGGTGTGGACAAGCCCCGTTACCAATTGGAGTGTTTGAATTATTAATGTATGGATTCATTAAAAAAGAGAATGCAAAATTGGTAAAATGTATTACTAATGATCTGTATGTACCACATGATGTAGATTATGTTATTGAAGGTTTTGTAGATCCAAATGTAATGAGAATCGAAGGGCCATTTGGGGATCATACTGGATATTATACCCTTGAAGAAGAATATCCAATGTTGGATGTAACGGCAATTACCCATAAAGAAAATCCAGTGTATGCAGCAACGGTTGTAGGGAAGCCACCATTAGAAGATAAATATATGGGGTATGCAACAGAGCGTATTTTCTTACCATTATTAAAAACAACGGCTCCTGATTTAATTGATTATTATATGCCTGAAAATGGAGTATTTCATAACCTTATTTTAGCAAAGATCAAAACAGCGTATCCAGGTCATGCACAACAAATGATGCATGCATTTTGGGGAGTTGGACAAATGAGTTTTGTAAAACATGCGATCTTTGTAAATCAAGATGCTCCAGAACTTCATGATGATGAAGCAATCACAAGATGGATTTTAAATAGGTTGGATATTGATAACATTTTGGTCTCACAAGGAGTTGTAGATGCTCTTGATCATTCTTCTCCAAAATTCGCTTTAGGTGGAAAATTAGGGATTGATTGTACTAATGAACCATTACATTCTAGTGGAATTACTCTTATTGATGATGATTCATTATTAAGTAAAATGAAACAATTAGAGCCAGAAATCAAAAAGCTTAAGCAATATTATATTGACACAAAAACACCGATTTGTATTGTAAGTGTTAATAAAACAATTAGTCAAAAACATACGTTTGACAAGTTAAAGCCATTGTATGAAAATATAAAAGTATTGATCATTGTAGATGAGTATAAAAATCATTTAGATAATCCATATATGCTGTTATGGAGAGTTGTTAATAATATCGATAGTAGAAGAGATGTGTATATAGATGGGAATACTATTGGGATTGATGCAACCAATAAAAATAAATTAGATGGATTCGAAAGACGTTGGCCTGGTGATGTTGATTGTACTAAAGAGGTGATTCAAGATCTACGAGATAGAGGTTTATTAGATATTGATGAATTATTCATCAGAAAATATCATTTATATTAATAGAAAGAAAAAATATGGTTTTAATGATTGATAACTACGATAGTTTTACCTACAATATTGTTCAATATTGTTTAGAACTTGGGGCAGATTTAAAAGTAATTAGAAATGATGAATTAAGTGTGGAGCAGATTAAATCACTTAATCCAGAAAAAATTATTATCTCTCCAGGACCTGCAACACCAGATGATGCTGGAGTGTGCTTAGATGTGATCAAAGAGTTTGCTGATACAACGCCTATTTTTGGTATTTGCTTAGGGCATCAAAGTATTGCTCAAGTATTTGGTGGGGAAGTGATTCGAGCAAAAAACATGATGCATGGTAAAACTTCACAAATTGCTGTTACGAAAGATAACATTATTTTTCATGGTCTACCTAAAGAGTTTAGAGAAACAAGATACCATTCTCTTACAGTAAATAAAGACAATGTTCCAGATTGTATTGAGGTAACTTCAAGAAGTTTGGATGATGATGAGATTATGTCGTTAAAGATAAAAGATAAACAAGTTTTTGGAGTACAATTTCATCCTGAATCGATCATGAGTGAATATGGTCATGAGATGTTGGATAACTTTTTAAAATCATGAAACGATTAAATGCTTTGCACTATGATATGTTGTTATTAGCGATGCTAATTGCAACGGTGCTAGCATTGATATACACAGCTTCTACTTTAAGCATTGGATACAAAGATGCTTTAATTTATTATGATCAAAACAATATACTTCACTACTTAACCAATTTTTCGACAGCAATTTTTGGTCAAAATGACGTTGCTTTACGATTGCCATTTATTCTTTTTTATATGGGTAGTGTAATATTACTCTACAAAATTACTCAAAAACTTTTTATCGAACCTATAGATCGTTTTTTATCAGTAAGTATTTTTATGATACTTCCTGGAGTTCTAAGTGCCGCACTGGTAATCAATGAATCAATTATTGTGATCTTTTGTGTACTTTTATATTTATATATTTATGAGTATACAAAAAAACACAATTATCTATTATTGTTTTTATTTGTATTTATTGATAATGCTTTTGCAATATTTTATTTGGCATTGTTTTTCTATTCAATGAGAAAAAAAGACAATATACTACTTGTAAGTGCATTAACCTTATTTGCCATTTCGATGTATATGTATGGATTTGATACAGGTGGAAAGCCAAAAGGGTACTTTTTACAATTGTTAGGTATTTATGCATCGATTTTTTCCCCTTTTGTATTCTTTTATTTCTTTTATTCACAATATCGAATAAGTATCAAAGGACCTCATAGTATATATTGGTATATTTCAATTGCCGCATTTGCTTTTTCACTATTACTTTCATTTAGACAAAAGATTCTTATTGAAGATTTTGCACCATTTATTGTGATTGCCGTGCCCATGATGGTAAGTTTGTTTTTACACTCATTGAGAGTCCGATTACCAAGATTTCAATTTAGGCATAAAACTTTTGCATACATTTCTTTAACTGTATTGATATTTACTTCATTAGTGATATTGTTCAATAAACCTTTGTACACAGTATTACCAGATTCACAAAAACATTTTGCCTATAAATATCATCATGCAAAAGAGATTGCTCAATTATTAAAAAAAGATCAGATTGATAATATTTTTTCAAATGATGAAAAACTTATCAAACGGTTACAATTCTATGGAATCAATGAAGGATATCAGTATTTTCTTACAACCAAAGAACTCTATACCTTTACGAATCACTACACTATTGAATACAATCACCATAAGATAATGGAGCTATTTGTTACAAAAGTAAACAATAAAGAGAACTTCTGATTTATATTGTGTTACATTTTGTTTCTACTAATAGTTTAAAAGATAAAATACCAAGTATAAAATCTATAAGGAGAAAGTATGGCACAAAAAGCAATACGAGAATATGATGGTAAAGCATTGTTTTCTAAACAATGGGAAAACTATTTTAGTGGATTCCACTACGGATTTAAATCAGTACTAGTAACTAGCGGTGCTGAACTAAAAGAAATAGCAAATAAACACGGTTTTGAGTGGTTAAAACAAGAGCCACTAGTAGCAAAACCAGATATGTTATTTGGTAAAAGAGGTAAAAACGATCTAGTATTATTTAAAGATCAAAAACCAGGTGATGTATCTTTAGAAAAAGCAGCATCATGGATTGATGAAAAAATGTCACATGATGTTACATTATTATCTGGACAACACGGAAGATTAACTCACTTTGTTGTAGAGCCATTCACTCCACATACTCAAGATCAAGAGTATTATATTTCTGCAACTACAGTTGGTGAAGATGATGTTCTTTACATGTCAGCTGAAGGTGGTATGGAAGTTGAAGAAGGATGGGATGACAAAGTTGTAGAAGTACATATTCCTATTACTATGAGTGATGCAGATATGGAACATGCAGTTAAAGCTAACATTCCAAAAGATATTCCAGCTAAAAATAAAGAAGCATTCGCATCTTTTGCAATCGCGTTCTTTAAATTCTACAGAGATATGAACTTTGCATATTTAGAGATCAATCCAATCGTTATGTTAGAAAATAACGATATGGCAATTCTTGACCTAGTTGCAAGACTTGATGATACTGCTGGATTTATGATGGCTGATACTTGGGGAGATATTGAATACCCTACAGCATTTGGAATGGAAGATCAATCTCCAGAAGAAAAAGCAATCGCTGAAGCTGATAGTAAATCAGGAGCTTCTTTAAAATTAACAGTACTTAACCCAATGGGAAGAGTTTGGACTATGGTTGCTGGTGGTGGTGCATCAGTTGTTTATGCAGATACTATTGCAGATTTCGCTGAAGAAACTGGTGGAAGTGTATCAGATTTAGCAAACTATGGTGAGTATTCAGGTGGACCAACAACTGGTGAAACAAAATTCTACGCTGAAACAATTTTTGATCTTATGACAAGACATAAAGATGCAAAAGGTAGAGATAAGATTCTTATCATTGGTGGAGCTATTGCAAACTTTACAGATGTTGCGGCTACATTTACTGGAATTATTCAAGCATTTGAAGGTTATGCAGAAAAATTAAAAGCACACAATACTAAGATTTATGTTAGACGTGGTGGACCAAACTATGAAAAAGGTCTAAAAGATATTAAAGAAGCTGCTGATAGATTAGGTCTTTATATCGAGGTTTATGGACCTGAGACTCACGTAACTGACATCGTTAGAATGGCATTAGAGAAGTAAGGAGAAACAATGGCACAATTATATACTAAAAATACTCAAGCGATTTTCTGGAATAACAATAGATCAGCAATTCAAAGAATGCTTGATTATGATTATACTATTCAAAGAGAAAAACCATCGGTTGCAGCAATTGTAGCTCCAACAGGTTCAGGAAAATTTGATAAATTTTTCTATGGACCAGATGAGATTATGATCCCTACATTTAAAACAACTGCTGAAGCAAAAGCGGCTCAACCACAAGCAGATGTTTTATTGAACTTTGCATCATTTAGAACAGCATATGATGTAACAATGGAAGCATTAGAAATTGGTGGATTTAGCTCAATTATGGTTACTGCAGAAGGGATTCCAGAAAGATTAGCAAGAAAAAT
>JBNLDA010000032.1:0-6174 GCA_050304095.1 Arcobacteraceae bacterium
TATCAATTATTAACTTATCCAAATCCAGCAGTTGGTTGTTTAATCCTTAAAAATGGTAAGATTCTTAGTATTGAAGCACATAAAGAAGCAGGACAACCGCATGCTGAAGTTAATGCACTTAAATCTGCTTATTTAGCATATAAGAGTGATAGACAATTAGAAGATATAGAAAACTCTCATGGCATACACGAATATTTGATTCAAAATCATAATGGTTTCTTTAATGATTGCACTATTTATGTCACATTGGAACCTTGTAATCATATAGGTAAAACTCCAGCTTGTGCTATGCTTTTGGAAGTTTTAAAACCAAAAAAATTAGTCATTGGAACTCTTGATCCAAATACTACCGCAAGTGGTGGTTATGAAAGACTTATGAATGTTGGAATAGAAGTCGAGGTTGGAATACTACAAAAAAAATGTAATGATCTACTTTATCCATTCATACTTTGGCAACAAAAGTCATTTCGTTTCTTTAAAATGGCTCAACGACTTGATGGATCAATAGATGGTGGAAAAATCAGTGGAAATAAATCATTGCAGTGGGTACATCAGTTGCGTACAAAAATTGATTGTTTGCTAATTGGAGGAAATACTGTTAGAATAGATCGACCAACATTAGATGCAAGATTTGTTAATGGTAAAGTTCCAGATGTTGCAATATATTCACAAGCAAAACATTTTGACCAAAATATAAATTTATTTCAAATCCCTAATAGAGAAGTAAAAATTATCAATGAATTATCAGAGATTGATGATAAAAAATTTGTGATGATAGAAGGTGGATATACATTTCAAAGCTTATTGGATAGATATTTTGATATGCTTATCATTATTTTATCACCTACAAATAATGTTAATGCAGGAAAAAATTCAATTAATTCTAAATATGAGATACTTTATCATACTTTTAATGGGGAAGATATTATAATATATCTTAAAAAGAAATAGATAACTTTAATAAGTGGAGTAATTAATATGCCAACCTCAATGAAAGATATCATAAAAAAAGTCTTTGATGAATTAAGACGTAACGGTATTAATGCAACTCCAGAAAACTATAGATCAGTATTTTGTGATATTGCTAGTGCATATGGATTTAATACAAGTGAATGTGATAAATTTACATTATATGCTCAAAAACTTACTAAAAATGAACAATTAGAACTAAAAAATAATGAAATACATGATGTTGATGAATTATTTGATTATGTAGTATACAAATTAAGAAAAAGTGAAAAATCATTTTTAAAAAGTGATGCAGAGCCTGTATTTTCAGAAGAAACTGTGGATAAAATGGCATCATTATTAATAGCATCATTACTCCCAGCATATACAGGTAATCTACAACTTGAATCTATGGTTAAAGAATTTAAAGATAATCTTAGTAAAGATCCAAGTATTATAAATGATAAATATGTTCAGAAGAATCTAGAAAACATTATTGAAAATAGAAAAAATTTTGAAAATGCAATAATTAAAGATAAAACAGAAAAACTGATTGGTATCACTCATGTCATTGATGAATTTGTAAATACCATAGTGAATCAATCAGGTGATAGTTCAAATGTACTTAACAAGCTATCACAAAAGCTTGAAGAGATTACTTATGAAGAGATTGATGAAAACAGTTTTAATGAAATAAAACATCAAATGTTAGATATTAGCTCTGTAATGCAATCAACAGTAAATACTTTATCAGATACATTATCCAATAGACAAAATGAAATTGAACTTTTAAAACGTAAAATCCAAAAGCTAGAAACGAATCTTGAAGAAGCTCAAAAAGAGAGTAAAGTAGATTTTCTAACTGGTGCATTAACCAGAAGAGAATATGAACAGAGATTAGCTGATATAGAAGAACAATATCAGGATCGAAATACAAATTACGTGATTACATTCATAGATATAGATCATTTTAAAAAGATAAATGATACTTATGGTCACGATGCAGGTGATGAAGTACTATCAATCTTTGGAAATTTACTTTTAAAACAAGCGAACTCAAATGATATCATTGCAAGATATGGTGGTGAAGAGTTTGTAATTATTTCTAAAAATACTATTCTTTCTTCAGTAATCAAAAATATTGAGACGATACAAAATTTAGTTCGTAAGAACAATTTTATTTATGATGATAAAAAGATGAAAATCACATTTAGTGCGGGTATTGTTTCACGAGGTAATTCAGTAACATTAGATCAAGCGCTTAAATCTGCAGATATGTTGCTATATAAAGCAAAAAGAAATGGAAGAGATAATATAGAGATGGAGATGATAAAATAATCCTAAAAAGGATTATTTTACTTTTTCTAAATATTCACCTGTTCTAGTGTCAACTTTAATTGATTCACCTTCAAGAACATGGAATGGTACTTGTACAACCGCACCAGATTCAAGTGTAGCAGGTTTCTTACCACCTTGTGAATCCCCTTTGAAATTTGGTGGAGTTTCAACAATTTTAAGTTCAACAGTCATTGGCGGTTCAACTGTAATAGCTTCCCCTTTATAGAACATCATATCTACACTCATACCATCGATAATCCATTGTTCTGCAGCACCAACTTGTTCAGGTGTTAGACCAACTTGTTCATACGTATCAACATCCATAAATTGTAGTAATTCACCATCATCATATAGAAACTGCATTGTTTTTTGTTGTAAGTCAGGTACTTCACATTTATCACCTGCATGGAAAGTTTTTTCAATAGTTTTACCATTTAAAAAGTTTCTAATTTTGCATCGTACAAATGCAGCACCTTTTCCAGGTTTAACATGTTGGTATTCTGTAATTCTATATGGAATACCATCCATCTCAATTTTTAAACCTTTTTTTAATTCGCTCATTCCAATAGCCATTGTATATCCTTAATGAAATTTATTCTTTAATGTAAAGAAATAGATAATTGTTTTATATTGCACAAACATAAATGGTAACATCAGTAGAAAATAAACAACTGAATATTTATCTATAAGTCCAGTGAATGTAAGTCCAAAGTTAATAAAGAAAAATCCAAATACCATAAATGCAACACCAGGACAAATTAATGCATAAGCAACTGGTGATTTTTTTTCAGAGTGTACAAACTCTTCAAAATAACCGATATTTTTCATGATCTTATATCCTAACAAACCAAAAATGATTTGTAACGAAATAATTGTACTTGTTAAAGTAAATAGATCTGTCTTTCCAATTGGAGATCCAAAGTGGTGATCAAATCCAAAACTAATTCTAATAAATGTTATTCCTAGTAGGGTCAAAATAGGGATAATGATCCAAAGTGATGGAGATGCTTCTTTCCCAACACCATGCTCAAACATATTTTTAAAACCAAGAATAAGTTTGATAAGAAGTAATAGAATTGCAATAGCACTAAAGAAAATCGCACCAAATATTCCAATCGCATTGATTTGAATTGTATGGCTCATAGCTCCAGGTGCTGCAAATCCTACAGCAATCATTGCAAATGCAAAGATTGAGATCATTTGAGATAAGTTGTTATTTGTTGAACAATCAAAATCTCCAGTTGAAAGTATTCTCGTGAAATATTCAGTAAAGAATTTTAATCCATAGTAACCACATGCTGCAAACCCAAGAAGTGCAAATGGGAACATATATTCTACTATACTCCAAAGTCCAGGAACAAATACGGCACCAAGAACAAAACAAACATTAATTGTCATGGCAAACGTTAAAGGCATTGCCATAAACGTTACTTCTGAATTTGATGATTTGAATTGTTTATAGGTATCAGTTTGCTTAAATGCTTTATATTGCTTAATATTCCAGAGTAACATCTTAAAATGAAAAAATGCAAAACCAATAATAAATACTATCGCAAAAGCAGAAACAAAAGAGAGCCAATCCCCTTTTAATAATGCTGGGTATATAAAATCAAATGTTGCTAATGGTACTTTTGGATGTGGGATTAAAAACATCATATACATATAAAATGATACTGATAATCCTCCAGCACCCAATGCACCTAAAAAATATAGCGGAGTATATTTTTCTTTTAATAGTTCCATAATCACTTAACCCTTAGATTTTAGCATATGCAACAGATTTTGCTGCTTCTAAATTTTCTAAATCACT
The DNA here is from genome assembly GCA_050304095.1 of Arcobacteraceae bacterium. GTDB lineage: Bacteria > Campylobacterota > Campylobacteria > Campylobacterales > Arcobacteraceae > JAYEFX01. The sequence continues at coordinate 4,097 of JBNLDA010000032.1, forward strand.
AATTACGCTAGATGGAACATTTTCATCTACTAAGATAACTGCCAATGCACCATCTTTTGATCGTCCTAGTCTAAAGTCTGCAATATTGATTCCATTACTAGCTAATAAGCTACCAACTTGACCAATAACACCAGGAACATCAGAGTTTGTAAATAGGATCATTCTACCAGCTGGTTCAACATCAACGATATGTCCATTAATGTCAATAATTCTTTGAATATCTTCATCAAAAATTGTTCCACTAATTGTTTGTACACCATTTTTAGTAGTTAACTTGATAGTAACTTTATTTTTATATCCACTTGTATTAGATACTTCTTTAGTTTCTAAAGTTATTCCTCGTTCTTTTAAAACAAATGGCGCATTAACATAATTGATTTTTTCTTTTCCTAGTGAAGTAGTTAGAGCTCCAACACTTGCAAATGTACTTAGACTTTCACAATAAGCTGCAATTTCTCCTTGTGCTTCTACTTTAATTGATTCAATAGCACTTTTATCCATTTGAGATACTAGGTAAGCCATTTTTTGTATTAATTCTAAATATGGTTTTACATAAGTAGGAATCTTAGTTTCATCAATTGGAAGATTTAATGCATGTGGATATCCAATACCTCGAGCTGCTTCAATAGCATTATTAGCTGCTTGAGTAGCAATCTTATATTGTGATTCAACTGTATTTGCTCCAAGGTGTGCAGTTACCGTTACATTTGGAAGATCTAATAAAGGATGATCTGTTGCAGGTTCTTTTGTAAATACATCAATACCTGCCATATGGATTTTGCCTGATTTTAGGTTATTATATAAAGCTTCCTCATTATATAATCCACCTCTAGCACAGTTAATTAAGATTACACCATCTTTCATTTTAGCAATTTGCTCTTCACCGATCATATTAATCGTTTCTTCATTTTTTGGTGTATGAATAGTGATAATGTCACAAGCTAAAATATCATCAAAATTAGTTGTATAACCAATTCCTAGATCAGTAGCTTTACTTGAAGATATATATGGGTCGTAAGTGATTACTTCCATTTCAAATGATTTTGCTCTTAATGCAACTCTATGTCCAATATTACCAAATCCGATAACTCCAAGTTTTTTTCCAAATAATTCTTGTCCATACCAATCTTCTCTTTTCCAGATTCGATCATCTTTTAATTGAGAATGAGCATAAGGCATTTTTCTCATACATGAAAGCATATGAGTCATAGTTAGTTCAGTTGCAGCGATTGTGTTAGCTGTTGGAACATTCATAGCAATAATTCCACGCATACTACAACCATCAATATCAACATTATCTACACCAACACCAGCTCTTACGATTGCTTTTAAATTTTGTGCAGCGTTTAAGAATTTTTCATCAACATCAGTTGAACTTCGTGTGATACAAACATCAGCGTCTTTGATTACATCTAATAATGCAGTCTTATCAATATCTGCAGCGTATACATAGTTCACATCATCTGTGTTTTTTAATATCTCTAAACCTGATTCGTGTATGTGGTCGCACACTACGATTGTGTGTTTCATAATTGTCTCCGATTTAATTGTTATAATAATCCATAAGGAAGAAATCCTTATGGTTTAAAAGGTAAAATTTAGTTAATTTGATCTTTAATGATATCTCCAAGAGTCATTGAAGAATCGTCGTTTACTTTGTCTAAGATAGCTCTTTCTTTCTGAACTTCTAATCTTCTAACAGATAATCTTACTCTGTTTCTTTTAGTGTCGATGTTTGTTACAACCGCTTCTACTTCATCACCTACATTCAGTTCTTCAGTATTTAATGGTCCTACATCTTCATTTCTAATCAATCCATCAAGATTATCTCCAAGTGCAATGAAGATTCCAAAATCTTTTTTATCTTTTACTGCACCAGTTACGATATCACCAAGTTTATGAGAATCTTGGAATTCTTTAGCAGGTGATGAAGTTAAATCTTTGATACTTAAAGAGATATTTTCTTTCTCTGCATCGATTTTGATGATTTTTACTTCGATCTCATCACCTTTTTTGAATAGTTTTTTACATTTTGCATTTTCTTCCCAAGAAGCTTCTTCATTATGTAATAAACCATC
>JBNLDA010000032.1:6273-15604 GCA_050304095.1 Arcobacteraceae bacterium
TCCATCAATTCCATTTACTTCTACAAACATACCATAACTAGTGATTTTTTTCACTGTACCTCTTAATGGTTCAGTTGAATCAATTAAAGCTTGAACTTTCTCATCTTTTTGTTGTTTGCTTTCTTCGATCATTTTCTTTCTAGAAATCACGATTGAATTTTGTTCTTCATTGATTTTAAGAACTCTTGCTTTGATCTTTTTACCAATAGCTCCTTGAGCTTTTAAGTAACTTTGTGCCATAGGCATGAAGAATTCCATACCTTCATCACTTTCAACTATGAATCCAGCTCTTGGTTTTACACTTATAACTTTACCCTCAACAGTAATTTCTTCAAAGTCATCTTTATGTGCTTTTGCAAATTCATCAAATTTTTCTTTTTGGATTACTTTTTTATGAGAGATTGAAGGTCTTTCACCTCTGTTACCTGTCATCATAACTTTGATAACATCACCAGCTTTATATTTCACTTCACCATTGATTGTGATTTCACTCACTGGAAGTTTACCTTCGATTTTTTGACCTACGTCTACAAGTACGCTGTCACCATTTATTTCTACAATTACTCCATCTACTAGAGAATTGTTTTCACTACTTTCTAAAGATTCATCAAGCATTTTTGCAAAATCAAAATCTTCACCTAAGTCGATATCTTCGATAGCCATTATTTTACCCTTTATTGTTAACAATTATTTATTAAAGTCGATGATTATACTACATGTTTGCTTAAGAATACAATTAAGTAAAGAGTTAGTGTGTTTTCAAAGTTGTTCTATTTTTTTTACAACTTTTTGAATAATCCAGTCTGGAGTTGAGGCACCTGCGGTAATTCCGCATGAAGATTTATCTGTAAACCAAGACGTTTGAAGTTCAGTTTCATCTTCTATTAAATAACTTTCACAGTTGTCTTCACATATTGAAAGGAGTTGTTTTGTATTGGATGAATTCTTTCCACCAATTACAATCATAATCTCAACTTCTTTTGAAAGAGCTCTGGCAGCATCTTGATTTTCAAAAGTTGCATCACAAATAGTGTTAAAAACTCTCACTTCTTTATGTCGTAAAATAAGATAGTTGACTATTTCTAAGTATTTTTCTTTTTTTCTTGTTGTCTGTGCTACAGTTGCAATCTTATCAGTTTTAAATTTGATATTTTCAAGTTCTTCAGGTTCAAGAATTACAGTGACATTATCTTCACCATAACTTTGAACTCCTTTTACTTCTGGATGATCTTTGTCTCCAAATATCACAACACAATAACCATCAGCAGTCATTTTTTTGACTATTTGTTGAGGAGTGGTTACAAAAGGGCAGGTTGCATTGATGACTTTGGCATTTTTTGCTTTTAAGTCTTTGAGATCATCTTTTGGAATACCGTGTGTTCGTATGATCACTGTATCATTTTCTTGCACTTCGTTTAAAGAGTTATATAAACCTACATTAAAATCTAGTTTTAGTCTATCGATCTCTTTTTGATTATGGATTAATGGCCCCATAGTTGAAGCATTTTTATGTTCTTGCGCAATTTCAATCGCTCTTTTTACACCAAAACAAAATCCATAACTTGAAGCTAATTTTACTTGCATTACTTTTTTAAACTCTCTAATATTTCAATAAAATTTGGAAATGAAGTTTCGATACATTGCGTATCTTCAATATCCATTCCACATAATAATCCAGCAATAGCAAAACTCATAGCAATTCTATGATCGCCATGAGAGTTTATTGTCGCAGAATTTAGTGTACCACCAGTTACAGTATATCCATCTTCATATTCAGTGTATTGTATACCACAAGCTTTGAGTCCTTGAACAACAGTATCAATTCGATCGCTTTCTTTTACTCGTAATTCTTTTGCATTTTTGACGACACTTGTACCATTTGCACAGGCAAAAGCTATGCTTAATGCTGGTAATTCATCAATAAGCCAAGCGATATTTTTATCTACGGTTATAGCTTTTAAAGGTGCGTTTTCAACAATGATATCCCCAATTGGTTCATAGATATTTTGTGTTTGCTTAAACTCAATTTTTGCTCCCATCTGTTTCAATACCTCATAAGCACCGATTCTAGTTGGGTTAAGTGTTAAATTTTTTAAAGTAACTTTTGCATTTGGAGTAATAGCTGCAGCTACTGCAAAAAAGAAAGCACTACTAGGATCAGTAGGAACCGTGATATTTAATGGTTTGAGTTTTTTTCCATTTAATGGTTCAATTTTGATCCATCCATCTTCGTTGGTAGTTATATTTGCACCCATTCCATGAAGCATACGTTCTGTATGATCTCTACTTAAAAGATCCTCTTTATAAAAACTTGTCTCTTTTGCTTGAAGGGCTGCTAGAATTAGCGCAGATTTGATCTGTGCTGAATCAATTGGTGAATGGTATTTGAATGGTTGTAATGCTCCACCTCGAATATGTAATGGGGCAAGGTTTCCATTTTCTCTACCATCAATTTTCGCTCCAACAGCTCTTAATGGATCAGCGACTCTTTTCATAGGTCGTCTTCTTAAGTATTTATCACCTGTTAAAACAAAACTTCCTTCAATTCCAGCAAGTAATCCTGCATAAAGTCGCATACCCGTACCAGCATTCCCACAATCAAGTATATCATCTGGTTCGCTTAATTTTTCAGGAGGAATAATTGTCACATCTGAACCATTTCGTGTTACTTTTGCCCCTAATTTTTCAGCAATTTTAAGTGAATCAAGGGTATCTTCCCCTTGAAGATAGTTTTTTATGTGTGATGGTTGATCACTTAACAGTGAGAACATTGCACAACGGTGTGAAATCGATTTATCACTAGCAATTGTATCGATCACTATATCAAAAGATTTTTGTAATGGTTCAACGTGAAGGGTTTTCATTATCTAAGACCAATTCCTAATTTATCGTTCATACTTTCTAAAATTCTATCCATTACTTTTGTAATATCTTCTTCTTCAAGTGTTTTAGAGTCTGATTGTAATACAAATCTGATCGTTAAACTTTCATTTTCACCTAATTTTTCATCACTATAAATATCAATTAGGTTATATTGTTTGATAACATCTATATCAAGTGAATTAATTACTTTTTTTACTTCTTTGTATTCTAATGATTTTGGAGCAACAAAACTTAAATCTCTTCTTGACGCTTGATATTTAGAAATTGCAGTTGCTTTTATAAATTTATCTTCAACAGTATCAAAATCAATGTGTGCCACAAATGTATCACTTAGATCATAATCGTTTGCTACATTTGGATGTAATTTTGCGATATATCCTTTCACTTGACCATCAATAATAATATTTGCTTGTTGGTATGGATGGATAAAGTCATTTGGAATTTTATCCATTGGTTCAAGATCGAATTTTCCTATTACATTACCTACTTTGTTTGCAAATTCAAAGAATGTTAAATTTGAAGGTTTCCCATTATTTTGAATAGAGGCACTCTCTTTTTCTCCACAAAATACTAAAGCCATTTTTGTTGATTCGTTACGCTGCGCATCAAATACAGTACCAATTTCAAATAATGCCGCACTTCTATAACCAGATTTTAAATTGTTTGATAATGCTTCAACAAGGTTTGGTAATAATGAAGTTCTAAATGTATTCAGTTCAGTTACTATTGGATTTAAAATATCTTTTGGTTCAGATACTGTTTCAAACTTGTATTTTTCTAAATTCTCTTTATTGGTAAATACATATGTTACTGTTTCAAAGAATCCATTCTGAACAGCATTTCTTCTAAATTTATTTTTTTTGATCAGATCATAAGTTGTTTGATTGATTCGATTGACTTCATCAATTTTTAATGGTTTGGCCTCAATATTATCAATACCAACAATTCTCACGATCTCTTCAGTGATATCAGCGATATTTTTAATATCGTGTCTAAATGAAGGGATAGTGATATTAAAGCTATCTTCTCCATTGTCTTTTACAATAAATCCTAATAAGCCTAAAATTGAATCAATAGTTTTTTTCTCAATCTCTTGACCAATAATAGCGTTTACTCTTGAAAGTGTAATATCGACTGTTCTAATTGGAAGTTCATTGAAAATTGTTTCACTACCTTGATAGATTTTACCACCACATCTACTTAATAAAGTTGAAAGATAAGCAATACCAAAATCAATCTCTGGTTCACTTCCACGTGAAGCTTTATAATAAATTTCAGATGTTTTTTTCTTTGTATCAAATACTTTTTGGCTTAAATATTCAGGATTGATGTAACTAGCTTCTAGTATTACATCATGATCCTCTTTTTCAATTTCTCCTGCATCAATTCCAATAGTGCTTAGTTTGATTCCACCATTGACTGTATCAAATCCATCTTCATCTTTTTTGATATGTAAGGATACTTTTGATTTCGTTTGATTTGCAATCACTTTTGTATAGACATTGAGTAATACTCCAGTAGCATGTGTAGCATAAGCTGTTGCAGTCTCAATAGGAGTTTTTTTGTATCCATCAATAAGCCCAGCACGAATTAATTTTGTTATAGGAAGTTGTAACTCTTCAATGTTGGCTGCTTTATAGTGAAGATTAGAAATGGTATCACTTTCAGTATTGATCTCTAAGATTTGCCCAATTGCTGTTGGAAGAATTTGTGATTCTTCTTCAAAAGGATTCATTGGAATTCTAAAAGCAGTTGAAAGTTCTCTTGCAATTCCATGAATACTTAGACAATCACCTCTATTGGCTGTAAGTTCAATTTCAATAACATCATCGTTGAAAGCGCTATATTCATTTAAAGGTTTTCCAATAATCAATTCACCAATGGAATCATCTAATTCTAAAATCCCATCATTCAGTTTTGGCAATCCGATTTCAGTTGAAGAACAGATCATACCATGAGACTCTACACCTCTTAGTTTTGCTTTTTTGATTTTAAAATCTTCACTTAATTTGCAACCAACAGTTGCTACAGGTACATATTGACCAGCGTCAACATTTTTTGCCCCACAAACAATTTGTGAAATTTCTGATCCAATATCAACTTGACAAACATTGAGTTTATCCGCATCTGGATGTTTTTCTTTTTCTAAAACTTTTCCTAAAACTACTCCATTAGGAATTGATAGTTTTGTAACACTATCAACTTCTAGCCCAATTGAATTAAGGGTTTTGCAAATTTCATCTGTACTAATTTCTGAAATATTTAAAAATTCTTGTATCCATTGTCGTGTAATAATCATTTGAACTGTCCTAATAGTTTTATATCACTTTCAAATAATGATCGTAAATCTCCAATACTATGTAGTAGCATTGCAAATCTTTCAATCCCTAGTCCAAATGCATATCCGCTAACGTTTTCATAACCAACGGCTTTAAATACATTTTCATCAACAACACCACATCCTAGAACTTCTAGCCAACCTGTGTGTGAACAAACTCTACATCCTTCACCTTTACAGAATACACATGAGATATCAACTTCAGCTGATGGTTCAGTAAATGGGAAAAATGAAGGTCTAAATCTCACCTCTACATCCCCAAACATATGTTGTAAGAATTCAGTTAAAACATGTTTTAAATTTGCAAATGAAACTTTTCCAATATCATCAACAACTAATCCTTCAATTTGGTGGAACATAGGAGTGTGAGTAAGGTCAAAATCTTTTCTAAATACTGCACCTGGTGCTATCATTCGAATTGGCGGTTTTTGACTCATCATTGTTCGAATTTGTGTTGGTGAGGTATGTGTTCTTAATAGTGTGTTATCTTTATTGTAAAATGTATCTTGCATATCTCTTGCAGGGTGATATTTAGGAAGATTCAATGCTTCGAAATTATGAAAGTCATCTTCCACTAGTGGGCCAACTTCTACTGCGAAATTCAAATTTTGGAAATATTCGATAATTTCATTCATAGTATCCATTACAGGATGCGTTGCACCGATATTTTCACTCCATGAAAATTTTGTAACATCGATTTTTTCAGCTTCTAATTGTTTGTTTAAAGCTTCTTTTTGTAAAACCTCTTTTCTCTCATCAATTGCTTGAGTATAAGCGGTTTTTTTCTCATTAAGGTCTTGAGCGTATTGTTTCTTTTGATCATTTGGAACATCTTTAAGTTTGGCAAATAAAGCGGTAAGTTCACCTTTTTTACCTAATAATTCAATACGAATATTTTCTAATGTTTCTAAACAATCAGCAGAATTAATTTTTTCTAGCCATTGGGTCAAAATAATTCTCCATTTTTAGGGATTTGTTCATTTAAAATTGCGCTATTATATTCAAAATTTTATTATAGTTTGGTTATAATCAAACCAAGACTATTTTAAGGAACAAACAGTGTGTATTTTTTGTAAAATAATTGCAGGTGAAATACCAAATAAAACAGTATTAGAAGATGAAGATTTCTTGGCATTTGAAGATATCAATCCACAAGCAAAAACGCATATTCTAATTATCCCAAAAGATCATATCGTTTCATTTGATGTGATGCCACCAAAAGTAATGGCAAATATGACTTCATTTATTCAAAAAGTGGCTAAACAAGTGGGTGTGAATGAAGAGGGATATCGGTTAATCACTAATATTGGTGATAACGGTGGACAAGAAGTACATCATATCCATTTTCATTTATTAGCTGGTGAAAAATTAGGACGATTAGTTTAATTCTGATAAAATTTTGGCAGTTTACTTTAAAACTGCCAAAGTAAGTTCTCTTAATACTTTACATGCTGCTGCAGTTGAAATTCCACTCATATCATACTTTGGACTTAATTCAACCACATCAAGACCAACAACATTATTGAGTTTTGACATGATTTGGATGATCTCTAACATTTGATGAAAATTGATCCCACCTGGTTCAGGTGTTCCAGTTCCTGGCATCACACTTGGATCCAATACATCTAGATCAATGGTTATATAAACCGGTCTATCTTGTAATTCTTTTACACTCTCTTCTAATGTTGTGTATGTGAACTTTTCTAAATGGGTATGCTCTTTTGCCCACTCAAATTCCTCTTTTAGTCCAGATCGAATACAAAATTGATAGATTCTATCATCTCCTAATAGATCCCAAATTCGTCTTAAAACTGTTGCATGAGAGAGTTTTTCTCCTAAGTAATCAGTTCGAAGATCAGTATGCGCATCAAAATGGATTACACAAAGATTATCATATTTTTTACTAAGTGCTGTTACTGGAGCAAGAGAGACTAGATGCTCTCCACCGATCATCATAGGAATTTTATTATCTTGAATGATTTGTTTCACTTGATTTTCTATAAATCTAAGTGTTTTACCTTTATTTCCAAAAGGTAATTCAATATCACCAATATCACATAAAGGTATATCTTCTAAGTCTTTGTCTTGGTAGGGAGAATAACTTTCAATTGCCCAAGAGTCTTCTCTCATAGCACTGGCTGCAAATCTTGTTCCTGGTTTAAAAGAGGTAGTTCCATCAAAAGGTGCTCCAAAAAGGACTCCTCTTGCTGTTTCATAAGGATTATCAAATCCTATGAATGTTTGAATATTTGGTTGCATTATTTATCTGAATCGTATGCACCTAATGCCATCAGTTTGTCATAACGTGCTTGTAATCTGTCTTCAGGTGACATTTTTCTTAATTCTTTTACACTATTTAAGAAATAATCTCCTAATGCTCTAAAGGCATCTTGTTTTTGTCTATGCGCACCAATAAGTGGTTCATCTACAATATCATCAATAAGTTTTAAGTTTTTAAGTGCTTCTGGAGTTACTTTCAATTCATTGGCTGCAGCTTGAACCATACTTGGATCATTCCATAATATTGCGGCACAACCTTCAGGTGAAATAACTGAAAAGATTGAGTATCTCATCATTGCAAGTTTATCAGCAACACCAATAGCTAATGCTCCACCTGATCCACCTTCACCAATTACAACTGAAATGGTAATAGTTTTAAGATCACTCAATTCAAAAAGATTTCGTGCAATTGCTTCAGATTGGCTTCGCTCTTCTGCTCCAACTCCTGGATATGCACCCGGAGTGTCTACTAGCATTAAAAGAGGAATATTGAATTTCTCAGCTAATTTTGCCGCACGTAAAGCTTTTCTATATCCTTCTGGATTTGGCATACCGAAATTTCTTTTGATTTTATTTTTTGTTCCTCGACCTTTTTGTTCCCCAATAACAACTACTTTTTCATCACCAATATATCCTAAGTAGCAAACAATCGCTTGATCATCTGTTAGGTGTCTATCTCCATGAATCTCATACGAATCAGTGAGTAAAGCTCGAATATAATCTAAAGCATAAGGTCGATCTTGATGACGTGCAAGTTGAAGTTTTTGAAAATCTGATAGATTTCCGTAAGTTCTTTCAACTTCTTGATCAAGTTTTATTTCTAAGTTTTGTATTTTTAATTCTTCAGCATTCGCTTTAGCTTGAATAATCTCTTCTTCTATTTTTTTTATATTTTTTTCAAAATCTAAATAAGTAGCCACGAAATTCCTTTCTGGTTAAGCGTTATACTTTTTAAATATAACTACTCCATTTGTACCACCAAATCCAAATGAGTTACTCATAACTACATTTAATTCAGCCTCTCTAGCTTTATTTGGAACATAGTCAAGATCACAATTTTCATCTGATTCGATTTGATTGATTGTTGGTGGAATAATTCCTTCATCCATAGCTTTAATAGCAATAATTGCTTCAATAGCTCCAGCAGCTCCTAAACAGTGTCCTATTTGACCTTTTGTAGAAGTTACAGGTGGACAGTTTTCTTTTCCTCCAAATAATTCTTTTAATGCAGCTGTTTCATTTTTATCATTGATTGGTGTTGAAGTACCATGTGCATTTACATAATCAACTTTTAATTCTCCACCATTATTTCGTTTTGCCATTTCATAGGCAGCTTTCATAGCTCTAAATGGTCCATTCATTGTTGGAGTTGTAATATGATTTGCATCACCACTTTCTCCATATCCTATGATCTCAGCATAGATTTTTGCTCCACGCTCTTGTGCAGATTCTAATGTTTCTAGTACAAGTGCTCCAGCACCTTCACCCATTACAAATCCATCTCGACCTGCATCAAATGGTCTTGAAGCAGTTTTTGGATCATCATTTCTAGTTGATAGAGCTTTCATAGAAGCAAATCCACCAACACCAGCTCCACAAACTGCAGATTCTGCTCCAATTACAAGCATTTTATCTGCTCCGCCCATTGCAATTGTTTTATACGCTTCACTCACTGCATGAGTTCCCGCTGCACAAGCCGTTACTGCAGATAGGTTTGGACCTTGAAGGTTGTGTTGAATAGAGATAAATCCACCAAGCATATTCACTAATGCTGAAGGGATAAAGAATGGTGAGATTCTTCCTGGACCTCTAGTGTGAAGTGTCACAGAG
>JBNLDA010000033.1:0-15521 GCA_050304095.1 Arcobacteraceae bacterium
TCCAAAGCTAATTGCATATAAAAATTATGATCGATTTTCATTATGATTGTTTATTAAAAAGTAAATAGGTTCCTGCAGCTATCATTATTGTTCCTGCAGTATAGTTTAGTCTCTTAAGTGCTTTATTTGATTTCAAAACTTGTTTTGCTTGATTTGCTAATATGGCAATACTCATTAATCCAGCCATAAGGGCAATAATAGCCAAAAATGAAACCCATACAACATCATAACTACTTAATGATTTGATATCCAGAAATGTTGGCAAGAATGCAATATAAAACAAAATTACTTTAGGATTTGATGCAGAGATCAAGAAACCTTGTAAGAATCCAAGAAAAAAATCTTTTTTCATAGTGGTAGAATTTTGAGCTTCTTCAATTTCAATGGGTGCAGTAAACATTCTATACCCTAAATAAAATAGATATAACGCTCCAGCAATTCGAATGAATTCAAATAGAAGTGAATAGTTTTGTGCAATTGCAGCCAAACCAAAACATGCAAATACTAAATATACAACATCACTTATTGTCATACCAAAAGCTAAAGAGATTGATTGTTTTGCTCCAAGAGTCATACCTCGAGCTAGAAGAGCAAATACTCCAGGACCTGGAGTAATGCTAAATATAAATATTGCTAAAAAGAATGTTAGTGAGCTTTCAATACTCATTACAACTCCTTATTTACCATTCAAAATATGTTGCACCTGAAAGGATCATATCATAAGTGATCTCTTCTGTTCCAAACTCCGTTTCAATGGTGATTTTTTCATCATCAGCTGCTACTAGTTTTCCTTTGAAAACCTCAGTAGCAATATCTTTTACTTTTATATTTTCACCAATACTAGCTTTATAATGATCTTTATTTTTTAATTTTCGCTCAATTCCTGGTGAACTTACTTCTAAATTGTAGTTTCCATGCATCGGTTCATCAACATCCAAAATTGGTGATAGTAATCGACTAACTTCAGCACATTGATCAAGATTCACACCATTTGGACTTGTTATCATTACACGAAAGATATTGTGATCGTTTTCTTTCGTTTGAACAATATCATAAAGATATAATCCACATCCCTCAACTGTCATTTTGATTGTATCATGTAAATTCATTTTGGCTCTTTTTTGATTTTCTCAAATAATGCTTCAAGATTATTTGATCGTTCTAATGATTCATCAGCAACAAACTTAAAGTTTGGACATTTATACCATCCAGTACTTGCTAAGCAATATCCTTTAATACGACCATTTACTTTTTTAAGAAGATTAATGATCTCTTGCTGTTCTTTTTTATCAAAGTCTGATGCATCAAAATAAACTGTTGCATCATACTTTCCATTTTTACAATCTACTTCAGTAATCGTCAACGAATTGATTCTATTATCACTTAGCTGAGAGAGTGCTTCAGGAAGCAACTCCATCAATAGTGATTGAGTCCGTTGAATATTTATACTTTTATCCATCTATATGAACATCTTCCTCAATTTCAATAAATGTTTCAATGTAATCTCCAACTTGAACATCATTGAATCCTTCAAGCATGATACCACATTCATAACCATTAGCTACTTCTTTTACATCATCTTTAAATCGTTTTAATGTACCAATTTTACCAGTATAAGTAACCACACCATCTCTAATAACACGAGCTAATCCGCCACGAACTACTTTACCATCAGTTACTAAACATCCTGCAACAGTACCAATTTTTGGAACTACAAATGTATCTCTAACTTCAGCTTGACCAGTATTTTCTTCTCGAACTTTTTTACTCATCATTCCAGATAAAGCATCTTTCACATCATCAATCAAATCATAAATAATACTATATGTAGAGATTTGAATACCTTCAGCTTTTGCTTTATTTTTAACACTTCCTGTAGGTCGTACGTTAAATCCTAAAATGATACATTCATCACTAGCTCCAGCAAGAACTAAATCTGATTCAGTAATTCCACCAACTGCACTATGTACTACTTTTACTTTTACTTCATCATTTTTAATTTTTTCTAATGACCCTTTGATCGCTTCAAGTGATCCAGCAACGTCTGCTTTAATGATCACTGGTAATGATTTGATCTTACCTTCAGCAATCAATCCACTCATCTCTTCAAGTGAAACTTTTGTAGATTTACTTAATTCTTTTGCTCGAGCATGTTCCGCTCTTTTTGTTGCGATATCTTTAGCTTCTTTTTCAGATTCTTGAGCTACCATAATTGAACCAGCTGGTGGCACTTCTCCAAGACCAAGAATTGTTCCTGTTTCAGAAAGTCCAAGTTCTTTTACTGATTCACCAAGATCATTTGTGATTGCTTTTACTCTTCCATAAGTAGTATCTGCAACAACATTATCACCAATTCTCAATGTACCATTTTGTACAATTACAGTTGCTACTGGTCCTCTACCTTTTTCAAGTGAAGATTCAACAATTGCAGCTTTTGCTTTTACATCTGGGTTAGCTTGAAGTTCAAGAATTTCTGCTTGTAATAAAATATTTTCTAATAAATCATCAATTCCCTCACCTGTGTGAGCAGATACTCCAATAAATTCTGTATCTCCACCCCAATCAATAGGAGATAGATCATGTTCTGCCATTCCAGCTTTAACCATATCAATATTTGCTGTTTCTTTATCAATTTTATTAATTGCAACAATAATTGGTTTCCCACTTGCTTTTGCATGTGAAATTGCTTCAACAGTTTGTGGCTTTACTCCATCATCAGCTGCTACAACAATAATGATAATATCTGTAATATCAGCCCCTCTTTGTCTCATTGAAGTAAAGGCTTCATGCCCTGGAGTATCGACAAAGGTAATTTTATGACCATTTTTCACAATTGAATAAGCACCAATGTGTTGTGTTATTCCTCCAGCTTCGCCTTTAGCTATATTAGCAGATCGAATTTTGTCAAGTAATGATGTTTTACCATGATCTACGTGACCCATAATTGTAATTACTGGTGGTCTTTCTTCAAGATGTTCTTCTCCATCTGGAGTTTCTTCATGATACTCTTCAAGATAATCCATATCTTCCATTTCATCTTTTACTGTAATTTCAATATCGAATTCTTCACCAAGTATTTCTATTTCATCACTTTGTAAAAAGTCATTTTTAGTAACCATCATTCCTAGACCAAATAATACACTAATTACTTCACCAGTTGTTTTTCCAATTTGTTCAGCAAATTCATAAACCCTGATATTTTCTGGAATCGTTACTTCTGTAATATTCACTTCTTCTGCAATTTTTTTGATTCTTTTTTTTCTTTTTCCTCTTTTAAGTCCTTGAGGCGTATTTCCAAAGGCACTTGGTCGAGTACTTCTAGCTTGTTTATTATTGTTATTAATTGGTGTTTCTTGCAAAAATTTACTAGTATCGGTTAGTCCCATATCAAGTAATACAACCTCTTCACCTAATAATGAATCATCACTACTAGCAAAATCCGTATTTACATCAAGTTTTACACCATGATCATGTGCTTTTGCTATTTGTTTTTTCACTACTTTTTTTGGTTTTGGTTTGTAATCTTCTTTAACTTCTGGAGTATTCCCCAAAATTTCGCTCAATGATTTCATTTTTTGTTTAGGATCAATTTCTGTCTGTTGCGATTGCTGTAATCTTGGCTTCGCTTTTTTTACAACTTTTAATCCTCTTCTTCTAGGAGCAACTTCTAAAGTTTCTTTTGGCTGTGGAGTTTCTTTTGCTGGTTCAGTGATTTTTGTCGGTTCTTTTTCTACTTTTGGTTCAACTTTTTTAACTTCTGGCTTTACTTCAACTGGAGGTTTAATTGGCTCAATTTTTTTAATTTTCTTCTCAACTGGCTTTTCAACTGGTTTAGAAACTTCTTCAACCTTCTGTTCTGCTTTTTCTTCAACAGGTTCTGGTTTTTCTTCTGGTTTTTCTTCTTCAACTATCTCTTTTTTCTTAATAACTGGTTTCTTTTTAGGGGCTGCTTTTTTCAGCAATTTACTTTTACCAGTAAGGATATAGTTTGCTATCTCTTCTGCTTCTTCAATTGTTACGACGCTTTGAGGTGATTTTAGATCAATATCTAAATCTTTTGCCTTGCTCATCACATCTGTACTAGTAGCACCGGCTTCCTCTGCAATTTCGTAAACTCTTACTTTATCCGACATATTTTATAATCTCCTTAAGTTGATGCACATAATCATCATTGTTTTTACACTGTCTTTTTAACGATTTTTCTAATCTTTTTTCATCTTGAATACAAGTTGAGCAAATATAAAAACTTCTACCATCATGATTGAATGGTACAAGTTTTTTATTTTCACAGCGCAAACGGTACATTTCATTTTGTTCCATTTTTTTTCGACAAACAATACATGTACGTGTTATCATTTTCATTTTAGCCAAATATTATACCTAAAAGCTGCTTTAATTTTCTATTTTGACCCCATCATTATCAAAGTCAACAGTAAATACTCTGAAATGAGGAAATTCTTGTGATAGTATTTTTTCTACTTTTTCACAATCTTCAGCTTTACAAACATTCAAAAATGTTGATCCACTTCCAGATAATGTACTCATTAATGCACCATTCTTTAAAGCAAGTTTTTGTACTGCAAAAAGTTCTGGCATCTGCTTCATTCTGTAGTGTTGATGAAATCTATCGCGTGCAGCGTATTGAAGCATATCCCAATCTTCTGCCATAAATGCAGCAGTTAAAACAGAAGAATGCGAAACATTATATACTGCATCTTCTTTACTATATTTGTTTGGTAATGTTTTACGCGAAAAGTGAGTTGATATTGGTCGATTAGGAACTACCAAAACCGCTTTAATGCTATTTGGTAAATCTTTTTTGATATATTTTACTTCATTCTCTTGTACAAGGGCACTTGTAAATCCACCCATAATTGCTGGAGTAATATTATCTGGATGTGATTCATATGCTAAGGCTAAATCTAAAAGTTTTTGTTTAGGTAAATCTACCCCTTCAACTGCATATGCACAAGATATAGCACTGGCAATTACCGCAGAACTACTTCCAAGACCTCTTGAAAGAGGTATTTCATTTATAAATTCAAATCGAAAGTTTTTTGGTCTACTACATAAGTTTTTGTGAAAGTCATTAAAAATTCCAATAAACATATTATTATCTTTTAATGCAGGATTTTTTGAACCCTCACCTCTTAAAGATACACTGTGAAACTTTGATGGCTTTATAAAAACCTTATTTCGTAAATCAAGCGCTAAACCTAGCGTATCAAATCCTGGACCCAAATTTGCACTTGTTGCGGGTACACTTATTCTCATTTTTTGTCCTTATACCACTGGCAGTTGATAATTAGGTAAAGTATCATCACTTAATCCTAATACACCTAACTGCTTAGGCAATGTAAAATCATTTATAATTGTTTTTTCATCACAAAAACTTACTGTAATATTTTTATCCTTTAAGATAAAATATTTTTTCCCTAATGCTTTAATTGGTGATTGATCATTAAGATCAAAGCCACTGCATGCTTTAAGTGGTATTTGTTTTGTGATCGATAAAGTCTTTAAAAAAATATACGCTACTTTAATCGCCATATAACTTCCTGGCCCATTAACATAAACTAATTGTTCAATGGTATATTTTTTTAAAATCTCTTCGAATATTTGAGGTAAAACATCACTTGTTTTTCCCTCAACTTCATAATGAGTTATTAAAGTTTCATTCTGATATATTCCAACTTGTAAAGGTGTGGCAATAGAATTAACTAAACATGTCACATTATGCGTAGGCAACTTTAAACACCTCTTGTCTCTCAACCGCTTCTTCTAGGTCGATGATCTCATAACTTTCTGGATCTTCAAGCAATTTCTTTGTTAACAAGTGATTGAGATGATGACTACCTGCGTGGGCATCATACTCTCCGATGATAGTATATTTTAACAATGCCATATCACCGATTGCATCTAAAATTTTATGTCGTACGAATTCATCATCATATCGTAGTCCTTCAGGATTAAGGATCTTACTATCATCCAAAACAATCGCATTTTCTAAACTTCCACCTTGTGCTAGACCAATACTTCGCAAATATTGTACTTCATGTAAAAATCCAAAAGTTCTTGCTCGAGAGATATTTTCTTTATATTCTTCAACAGAATAATCAAATCTATAGGCTTGCTCGCCAATCATTGGATGATCAAAATCAATTGAAAAATCATAGACGATATGTTTTGATGGTTTTAAACATACATGCTTTACTCCATCTTCAATTCGAATCTCTTTTTTGATCTTAATCGCTTTTTTAGGTGCTTCTTGTTCTTTGATCCCTACTTCATCAATTAATAAACAGTACCCTGAACTACTTCCATCTAGTACTGGTACCTCATCATTATCAACGATCACTCTTAAATTATCAATTCCATAGGCAAACACTGCAGATAGTAAATGTTCAATTGTAGAGATTACCACTTTCCCTTTTCCAATCACTGTTGCCATTTTTGTATCTACCACATTTTCAGGACTTAATGGTATTGTAACCCCTTCATCACTACGATAAAAGATTATCCCAGTATTTACTTCTAGTGGTTCCAGTCTCATTTTGACTGGTACCCCTTTATGTAATCCAATCCCTACTATTTCAATTGGTTTTGCTATTGTTCTTTGTTTCATGTTATTTTCTATCTATTGTTTTTTTTGCTTCATCTAAGATAGCAGTAATTCTTGTTTGAATCCAAGCTTCATCCATCCATTCTTTTGGATTTACCTCAACTCCTTGAGCTAACATTCCAAAATGTAAATGATCTCCAAACACTGCGCCCGTAGCACCTGTTTTTGCTATTTTTTCTCCAGCTTTGATCTCTTGATCAACACTTACATCATTTCCGCTCGTATGTGCATATAATGAACATAATCCTAAACCATGATCAATCACTATTGCATTTCCATAAATTCCTAAATAATCATTAAATATTACTTTACCACTGTTACTAGTATAGATATCAGCATGTTTAATGCTCGCCCAATCAATACCTAAATGCCAAGCTTGATCAATTTTTTTACCATCATAAACATAATCTCTTTTATCTGCAAAACCACCTAATTTAATTGAACCAGGTAATTTTTTAAATGGCTTTATTTTAAAATCTTCTACCATTGTTTCATCAGTTTTATTCAATCCAAGGTCTCTTAAAAAATCTACATTTCTTTTTCTAATATCTCGGTTTACTTTTACAAATGCTTCGGCTTGATCTTGAGGAATATCTATATCCATATTTTGTAATACAACTTTTGAAGCATTATTAATAAAACTATCACTAATATTTAAAGTTGATTCTTTATTCTCTAGTTCTCTAATATAATATGGTATCTTTACTTTAACACTATTATTTGCTTTATCAATAGCAACTAAATATACTTTATTAAATTCTTCAATATTGACATCCCATCCAATGATCGCTGCATAATAATCTTCTTTGTGGAATGGGATCAGTTTGAACTTTTGTGCTTCACTAAATGAAATATACGCTTCTTTTAAATTTGCATCTTTAACATAAACAACAGCAACTGCGCTTCCACCTCTTCGTATTGCGTAGGTATTAGCAATAACTTTAGCTTCTGGTTTGACTGTATCAATTCTTATTAAATACTCTTGCTGAACCTGATTCCCTTGCATAAAATTCCACTTACTAATATCATAGGCTTCAATTTTTATTTTAATTTGGCTTTTTTTATCAATTGCATTCAATACTGGTGGCAATACATCTAAAGTAATAGAATTTTGTGACTGGGAAACGATTTTTGTATCTAATACTGTTTCTTGATTATCTATAATTGATGAAATTTTATAATGAGCTAAACCGCTATCATCATATAATGTAACTTTTAATGGAGATTTTAAATTCCAATATTCTTGATTCTCAAAAGAGATCTTTGGGGGATTTTTCTCAAATAAAGGGGAAAAATAAACATAAACTCCTGCACCAACCAAAATCAATACAATTATAATCGCTAAATATTTTTTAAAAGGGGATTGTTTTTTATATATATAGTTACTCATTAATACTTTCCAAAATTTGTTTTTTTGCTTCTTCTACATCAATATCATTGATTACACAACCTGCAGCCATACTATGTCCACCACCATCAAACTTATGCGCGATTTTGGCTACATCAAAATCATTTTTTGACCGGAATGATACTCTAACTTTTTTATTAGACATTCTAATAAATACTGCAACATCAACAATGGCAATATTTAAAATCATATCCAAAGCCATTTCACAATCACTCGTACTTGCGCCAGTTTGCTTTAACCATAACGGATCAAGTGTAATAATAGCTACCTTACCTTCATTATGTAAGGTGAGTGAATCCAATATCTTTGGTAAAATCCTATACTTAGCCAAAGAATCACGTCTTCTTAACAATTGTGCCATTTGACCAACATCTACACCAGCTTCAATTAAGTCTTGAACTGCAGCAAAAGTAGAACCATCACAACGTACAGTTGAAAAAGCTAAACTATCATCATAAATTCCAGCATACAAACATTGTGCAGAATTTTTAGATATAATTAAATCATTATCCTTAAAAAACCTAAATACAAGCTCTGCAGTACTAGCTTTGCTTGGATCAACTATATTGATTGTACCAAAATTATCATTAGAGATATGATGGTCAATATTTATTAGTTGAATTTCTTCATCAAGCTCTATTCCAAATCTATTTTTTGCTCCACAATCTACACTAATGACTAAATCAAAAAAATCTGGGATTTGAGTGGTTATTTTTGAATAACCACTAAGAAAATCTACATTTTTAGGGAGATTTTTTCCTTTATTAAATACTTTATGTTTAATCTTTTTTTCTGTAAAAAGATTTGATAAAGCCAAGGCACTACTTATGGTATCTGGATCAGGATTAATATGAGTTATGATCAAAATATATCGGGCCTGAGCAATCGTTTCCCAAGCTAATTTTGTTTGATAGTTTTTTTGAATATCCAAACTTTTCCTATTAATCAAATTTCATTGAAAAATCTAACCATGTTGCTTGATGAATGATACTACCAGAACTAATAGCATCAACTCCAGAGCTAGCATACTTAGTAATTGTTTCTAATGAGATATTACCACTAGCTTCTAATAATACATGAGGATATTTTTCATTTCTATATTCAACTACTTCATGAATTTGTTCCGGTGTCATATTATCACACATAATAATATCAGCCCCAGCATCCATCGCTTCTTCAACTTGAGCAAATGTTTAACATTCAATCTCAATTTTTGTTACCCAAGAGATTCTTTTTCTAGCAATTTTAATAAATTCTTTAAGATTTACAATTGTTTTTAAGTGCGTATCTTTGAGCATTAAACAGTCATCTAGACCCAATCGGTGATTGATCGCACCACCTACTCGACTCGCATATTTTTCAAAATCTCTTAATTGTGGTCTTGTTTTTCTTGTATCAAGTAAAACAACCCCTGTACCTTCAATTAGTTTGGCATACTTACTTGCCATAGTAGCAATCCCAGAAGCATGTTGTAACATATTTAGAAATGTTCTTTCACTACTTAAAAGGATTGAAGCTTTCCCCTCAAGTTGTGCTATCACGTCCCCTTTTTTTACTGGTTCTCCATCATGAATTAAAAATTTACAATCAAATTTTTCACTTCTTGCAACGATTCTTGCATATTTGACACCAGCTAAAATACCATCATCCTTAGCTATAACTCTAGCAGTAAATCGACCTTTTGGAGCAATATCAAAGAATAAATCCCCTCGACCATTATCTTCTATGATTGCTGCTTTTACAAATTTTTTAATATTTATCATCTAATTTTTTTCCTAAACTTCAAACATTCGCTCTAAAGCGATTCTTGCATATTTTATCACTTCATCATTTACTTGAATTTCATTAATTGGTTCACCATCTTTGATTGACTTTAATGTATTATATAGATCTTCTAAAGTTGTTTCATTCATTGTTGGGCATTCTGGTTTAGTTGAACTTAAAATATAAGTATTTTTTTCTCTTAATCTATTAACCATATTAAATTCAGTACCAACCACTACTTTTTGATCAAGCGGTAATTCAGTAATATATTTGATCAATTGTGACGTTGATCCTACAAAATCAGCTTTATCAACAACTGCTGGATCACATTCTGGATGCACTGCAACTACAATATCATCAAATTTTTGCTTATAAAAATCAACATCATCAGGAGTGAATAATTGATGCACTGAACAAAATCCATCAAAGCAAATAATATCAGCTTGGCTTAAATCAGATCCATCACCAACAACTGCAGACTTTAGTCCCATCTGTTTGGCAAAATTCAATCCCAAACAACGATCTGGTACAAAATAGATCTTTTTACCACTTTCTAATGCTTTTTCTATGATCTTAAAAGCATTTGAACTAGTACACACTAGTCCTCCCATTTTTCCAACTTCTGCTTTCACTGCTGCACTAGAATTGATATAGGTAATTGGTAATATATCCTCTTTTTTCACGCCACTATCAATGATTTTTTGTAGTGAATTGTTATAATAATCCACATCAATCATACTTGCCATTGCACAACAAGCAATCTTTGGCATTAAGACTCTTTTTTCTGGACTCATCACTTTTACTGATTCACCCATGAATCCAACACCACAAAATACTATATATTCTGAATCACTTGCTTTTGATTTCTTAGCTAATTCTAAACTGTCTCCAGTGATATCAGCTAAATCAAAAACCTCATCTTTTTGGTAGAAGTGAGCTACTACTGTCACATCTAATTCTTCTTTTAATTTTAAAATCTCTGCTTTATAATCCACTTCAATTTCCATTTATCTTTCTAATTTCAATTGGACATTTTATCTAAATTATTGTTATAGTGTTCTAAATAATTTTAATTCCTATAAAATAACTTAAGGTAACATCATGAAATTTGATCCTAATACGCTCCAACAATATACTGAAATTATCAATAAAGTTGCAGTCGTTTCTAAAGTTGATTTAGAAGATAAAATCGTTTTTGTGAATGATTTGTTTTGTGAAATAAGTGGATACCAAGAGGAGGAATTAATTGGTAACCATAGATCATACTATATCAATAAAGAATCACATACTTCGCACTACGATGATATGAACTTCCATGTCTCACAAGGAGATACATGGCATGGAACATTAAAACAAATTTCTAAAAATGGTCTTCCTTATTATTTGAATGTCACTTCATTTCCATTAAGAGAGAATAATGATGACACTATTACAGGTCAAATCAGTATTGGTTTTATTACTACTGATGTAGAAGTAGAGAAAAAAGAATTTCATAAAAAAGTTCGAGGCTATGTTCAAGAAAATAATAGAAAGTTTTTAAAAGCTCGATCGATGATCGATGATCTTAAAAAAGAAAATAAAGAGTTAGAATTAAAAGTGATGAAGTTACTGCATAACGCTGAGGAAATTGAAGAATATAAAAAAAGAACCAGAGCAGATAGAAATCAAATAGCTACAATGGAAGAACAAATTAAAGTACTGAATGCTACGGTTGAAGAGAAAATACGAATTGCCAAAGAAAAATATGATCATTATGCAGGAAAAAATACTGAATTAATGGAGCGAAATAAAAAACTAGAAAAACAAAATCAAGAACTTATTCATAAAGCAGATACAGCGTATGAACAGATTCGAGAAATGCAAACCAAAATGGATGAAGTGATAGAACAAAACAAAATCATGAGTGATGTGTTTGAAAAAGAAAAAAAGAAAACCACTAGCGAATAATTAATCCACAATTATATTTATTATCAAACTAACATATAATTAACAATCTTATCTTACAATTGTCTCCTATTTTTTACAAGGAGGCTCTATGGATATAATAGGACAATTTCCATTGTTTTATTTCCCAGAATATGGAAGCGCTTGGATGATGGGGGTCACTGGTACCATTCACATTTTAGCGTCACATACTTCTGTAGGTGCTGCAATGCTTTTTGCATTTCTAGCTCACAAAGCATATAAAGAAAATCGGACTGATCTCTACCCATATATGAAAAAATATGGTATGTTTTTATTGATTTTCTCATATGTAATAGGTTCAATCACAGGTCCGGGTATTTGGTATACTGCCACTGCTGCTAGTCCAAGGGGGATTAGTGCCCTCATTCACAATTTTGTCTGGGTCTGGGCAACAGAATGGGTATTTTTTGTCTATGAAGTAATAGGAGTTTTTGTACTTGTATACTTTATAGATAAAATTGACAGAAAATCTCATTTAAAACTCACCTATACCTTTGCTCTTGCGTCCGTTGGAACACTTGCTCTTATCATTGGTATCATCAGCTTTATGATGTGGCCTGGAACAGATGCATTTTATCTAACAGGAAGTGCAAGTGATGCGTTTTTTGGTACCAATACTTTTCCACATATGTTCTTAAGAATTGGTTTTATGATCATGCTTTCAGGAGTAATTGGATTGGTAATCTCAAGTGCTATGAGAAAAGAGAAACCAGAAGTATCTGATGAACTTACTAAAAAGATGGGATATGTAGCGATGCTTGGTGGTTTTATCACGATGTTCTTCTTTATGTGGTATATGAGCACATTACCAGATAATGCCCATGCAGTATTTAATATTACTAAGGGTGATATTATCCAAAATAGAATCATATTAGCTATTTTGTTCTCATTATATTTCTTATTAGCTATTGTAAAACCACGAATGATCAATACGCCATTAGCATCTATAATGATCGCTGTGATCTTGATTGTTGGTCTTTGGCCAGGTGAAAAACTAAGAGAATCGATGAGAAAACCATATGTTGCAGGTCAATATATCTATTCTAATCAGATCATAAGTCGTGATGTTCCTGGAAAAAATATCCATAGTGAATTACCAATAATTGAGCAAAAAGGTTTATTACAAGTAAATCCTTTTGTACCGCAAAATTTAAAAACAATCACTGAGGAGAATAAACTTCAAGCAGGTGAATTATTAGCAAAAATGTCATGTTCAAATTGCCATTCACTTGAAAACACTGGGGTATTTAGACCTATGAAAAATAAACTAGCAGGAATGAATAAAGATGCTATTAAAGGAATTCTTTATTCAATGGGACAAGGTGCATTCCCTTATATGCCAACATTAAAGCTTCCAGAAGCAGAATATGATGCGATTGCTGAATATTTTGCATCGAAGAATTATTAAAAGGAGGATTTATGGACGCATCAGTTTTATTAGCTCTTAGAGATCCAGCTGGGGTACCTTTTTATCCTGTGGTGTTTCAAGTACTTTATATTTTGACGTGGGCACTACATGCTGCATTTGTTTTATTAGCATTAGGCTCAATGGGACTTTCTCTTTTTGGAACATTCAAACAAAAAAATGATCCAAATTGGAAAATATTAACACCACATTTAATTCAAACAGGGAAAATTAGTGTCTCTATTTTGATTGTATTAGGGGTTGCACCATTACTATTTACACAAGTAATTTATGATCCAAATTGGTATGTAGCCAATACACTTTCAGGGATGTTCGTATTTACGTTCATTTATGCTCTGATTGTTGGTTATATTATGTATTATTGGTATTACTATGCGAATAAAGCAAATGAAGGGGGAGGAAAACTTATTGGTATCATCTCTTTTGCAATTCTAGTATTTGCTGGAGTTTTAATGCATAACTTTGCCGTAACTTCAATTATGCCAAATGATTGGATGAATATGTATGCACCAAATGGGATTGTAGATACAAGTGGAACTACATTTAATATGGATGTTATTAGATTAGCATTTATGGTAAGTTTAGCTATACCAGTGGTTGGTATTTTTCTTCAAAACTATAGTCGATTTGTAAGTACAAGAAGTGATTTTAGTAGCTCTTTGGTTGAATATACTGCATCACTTGGAACAAAATTAGCTATTATTGGTTTATTGATTAGTGCCGTTTTATTTGTATTATGGATGATGCAAATTGGATACTTAATGCACCCAGTATCACTAGCAACAATTGTTGGAGTTGTAATTCTACTTGCATTTGCCATGAAAAATTCAAATAGTTATATCACTACTGGTGTACTAGTAGTTGTAGCATTATTAATTTCAGGCGTGAGAGAACTTATCAGATTTGACATCATGACAGGGCTTGGATATAATATTTATGATTATCCTGTTAATCTAGAAATCCCTACAATTACCATGTTCTTACTTACATTTTTAATCATGGGAGGTATAGGAGTAGCGTACCTTTTAACTATGGCTTGGAAAGTAGGGAAAACAAAAGGTGTCTTTGACGGAAGCAAAGATGTTGCAGTGACAAAACTTGGAAACTATACACTATGGATCATGGTTCTTTGGATGTGTATCTATTTTGGTTGGGGAATGGTTATACTATTTAACAATATCCTTTAAATATTATGGTCAGGGATTTCTCCTTGGCCATTCAGTTTAGGTTTAATAATGTCTGGAATTAAAATACTATTATTAGAAGATGATTATCTTTATAGATGTTCTATTAAGGATTTATTGGAAACTCAACATTATATAGTCAATACTAGCAATGATGGACAATCATTTCTAAATAATATCTACAATAATATCTATGATCTTTATATTATTGATATCAATGTACCAAAAATCAATGGTTTTGAAATACTAAAACTACTCAAAGAATCAAATGATTCTACACTCAAACTTGTGCTTACGTCAACTCCTAGTTATCTCATCAAATCATTTAAAAAAGGTTGTGATGATTTTTTATCAAAAAACTCTACAATAGATGAATTGCTTTTAAGAATCAGATCGCTCATCAGAAGAGATTATCACACTTATAAAGATATCATTGATGTTACTGATTGTATTAGTTATCATCTGTTTGAAAAACAATTATATCATGATGAAGAATATTTAGAAATTGAAACACATTCCTTGCTGGTGCTTGACTATCTGATCAAAAAAAGAGGCTTATATGTATCTAAAGAAGAATTGGAAAAAAACATTTATCCATCCAATTCACCATCAAAATCCAATGTACTACGATACCATATCTATAATTTGCGTAAAGTATTAGGAAAAAATCTTATCCAATCTAAAAAAGGTGTGGGATATAGACTCAAGCCGATTGAAGAAACGGCCTGAGATATATGTTAGACAAAAATTTGGGAGGAGATTGTCTTAACTGTTTCGTTGCTTGATAGAATTGTATAGAATCAATGTTAATAAATTGTTAGGCGATCTTGATAAGTATCTAATATTAAGCTAATTTTTATTTTCCGAGACTTTATTTATAACTAGCCAATGCAAATGCGTTTTAAGACTCCTACAAACCCCTTTGTGATAAAATAAAGAACTTTCTATGTTAGAAAACAATCCCGTTTTAAGACCCCTACAAACCCCTTTGTGATAAAATCTTATTTTAACTTGAGGAGCAGGACAATTTGTTTTAAGACCCCTACAAACCCCTTTGTGATAAAATTTAAGAATTATTTATCAAGGTACTATTTTTAGTTTTAAGACCCCTACAAACCCCTTTGTGATAAAATTTAATCTGATACTAAAATT
>JBNLDA010000034.1:0-14979 GCA_050304095.1 Arcobacteraceae bacterium
GAAATATAGTGGTATAAACTTTTTAATCTCCGCAGTTCCTTTTCGATCAAGTTGGAAGTACAATGATAGAGCTATTCGGTATATTTTGCTTGATAGTGGGCATCAATTAGGTGCCATTTATGCCTATAATGTATATCAGGGAATTGAAAATTCAGTTTTATTTGATTTTGATAAATTGACATTAAATCAACAATTTGGATTTAGAGCAGATGAGGTGTTCACTGTAGGATTAATACCTATAACAAAAACCCAAAAAGAGGCAACCAAAATCCCTAAAGAGTTTTTTTACGCAAGCCCTTGTGATTATTTAGAGGGTAATGATTTTATTTATGAATCGTATACGCAAACAGCCATTAAAAGTACAAATGAATCACTACCAAATTTCTTTGCTAAAACTAGTCAAAAAGAACTCAAAGATACAATTTTAAAGAGGCGATCTATTCGAGCATTTAAAAAAGAGTCGATCACACAAGAAGAATTTGAATTTATTATTGATGGGCTTTTTGAATTTGCTCAAAATGTCGAAATAGAACTTTTTTATGTAGTGCATAATGTTCCTTCTTTAGTTTCTGGAATTTATGATAATGATGGTTTGATTGAAGCAAATGATTATAAGGAAAAGTGTA
Source organism: Arcobacteraceae bacterium (assembly GCA_050304095.1). Taxonomy (GTDB): domain Bacteria; phylum Campylobacterota; class Campylobacteria; order Campylobacterales; family Arcobacteraceae; genus JAYEFX01. Next base: position 627 of record JBNLDA010000034.1, read on the forward strand.
AATATCTAGCTTTAGAACAAAATATAGGTGGAGATGCAGCTGTGATATTTTTCTTTACGGCTCCATCAAATATAGATTTTCAAAAAAACTATATTATGGCTGGATTTATCGCGCATATTATCTATCTTAAAGCAACACTAAAAAATATAGGAACTTCTGGAATTGGAGCCTATTATGATGATGAGGTAAAAAAGTTTTTAGGGACACCTAATGATATTTTATATCTACTAGCTATTGGTCGTTAGTTTTTTGATCATTAAATACGCATCAATATCTTTTGTATAAAAATCTTTGAGTATTTTTATTGTTTTGAAGCCAAATTTCTCATACAGAGTAGTCGCTTTACTGTTTTTTGTATTAACTTCCAGTTGATAAGAAAGAGATTGTAAAACATTGAATGAATAATTTAAAAGTTCTTTACTTAATCCTTTTCCTTGATGATTTGGATCAATAGCTATCGAATAAAGGCGATAATAGCTTTTTCTTTTTAACCATAGAATATAGCCTACAATAGAGTTGTTTTCAATCAATACAAATAATTCATTCTTTCTAATATGATATTGAAAAGCTCTTAATGATAAAGCTCCATCATCTTTGTTAAAAAGCCTGTTTTCTAGAAGATGCAAGTTTTTTGCATCTTCTTTTATTGCATTTCGGATCATATCATTTTTTGGTAAATCGTATATTTAGGGATCAATTTATCTGGTCTATAAGACATTTTTACTTTTTTGAGATTTTCAAATCCCATATCATCCCCTACATTGATGTAAATACTATTGTATATTTCACTTAAGTATTTTGTGAATTCTCTAAAAATAAATTGAGCACACCCAAGTACTTCAAAATCAGTTTTTTCAATGATTACACTTGATGTTGTTTCATTGATCTGTTCCCCTACAGTGAACCCTTTGATCTCATCATCAATGTATAGTACCATCCCCACAACATTGAGTTTATCATAGTCATTGAGCAATCTTTTTATAGCAAAGCGTTCAAAATAGATTCCGTCTAAGAATATTTCTACTTCCTCTTTTGGCATATACATAGTTCTATCTTTGACCCATTTATTGAACAGACTTAAAATCCCATCTTTGTGTTTATTGATATCTAAAATTTCTAAACGATGGTTTTGATATACTGTTTTGAACTTATTGATCTCATTTCTTTTTGATTTGTAGGGATCTCCTTTGAGTTCAATCAAATCTTCTGCTTCATAGATATAATCAACCAATTTTTTCTCTATGACGAAATCTTTGAGCATATCATAGATCACAGTACCCTCTTCGAGATAATTTACAAACCCTTCTAAAAGATTTTCATGTACATACTCGATTTTTGAATAATGTCGTGAACTATTGTGGGTATTCATGATCTCAAAACATTGTAGCATGGCATCATAAGTTTTTTGTTTTGATCCCAATGGAGGCAATAGCATCGATAATTCTCCAGAAGTGAGAATGAACAAACAAAAAGTATCATTGATGATCCCATAAAATCCACTTGCGGTGGATAACCAAATATAGTTACATGCAAATGTATAATCACTAATATCAACATTGATCTCATTGAGATATTTATCCATATCTTTTTTTGCATTAAGATCAAAGTGTTTAAGTGTAAATTCTCCAACAGTGAGTGTTGACATCTATAGCTCCATTAAGGTAATATTTTTGCGAATTATACATCAAATTTTCAATTTTGCAGTAAAAATGATAAATATTTTTAAAGAGCCTTAAACAGTGGTAAGAATCATTATTCCGATTTATAAATTCTATTAAGCTTAAAATTTTTTATATAAAGATTTCTTATAAATAATAGATTGTTGTTTATTTTCGTATCACACAGTTACGTGACCTGTCTTTTGCTTCATAAAGTGCATCATCAACTCTTTTTATGATTGTGTCAGAATCATCAGTGTTTGTATAAGTAGTAATACCAAGACTAGCCGTTATTGTTGGCACTTTTGTAAAAAGAAAATTTTCTATTTTTTGTCGAAGATTTTCAGCTAAGATTTCAAGTCCCTCTAGATGGGTATTAGGACATATCATAAGAAATTCTTCACCACCCCATCTACCAACAATATCTGTAGTTCTTGCATTTGATTGAAGTAAGTGGGCAAACTCTTTTAAAACAATATCACCTATTAAATGTCCATAGGTATCATTGACCTCTTTGAAATGATCAATATCTAGTAAAATCAATCCAAATGTTTCATTGCTTCGACTTGAGCGTTTGATCTCATTTTCTAAACATTCATCTAGCTTTAATCGATTATATAGTCCTGTTAAATGGTCATGTATTGAGATTCTTTTTATTTCTTCTAGTGATTGTGTAAGCTCTTTTGTTCTTTCTTCCACTTTTAATTCTAAGGTTTCATTGATTTTTTGTAGTTCTTTACTAAGAATTTTTAATTGTGTGATCTCTCTAGAGATTCCAAAAATACGCACTGTACCATCATCGCTTCTGACGGGTAAAATAGTTGTATTCCAAAATCGTTCTTTATCTTGAAGTATAATATTTTCTTCATACGTGATAGGAGAGTTTTGATCGATACATTCGTGGTATCGTCTACAAACAAGATTGTAAGTATCTTCATCTAAAATATCTTGTAATCTTTTCCCATCTACTTCATTAGGTTTTAATCCAAATGTTTTTTCTAAAGAGGGATTAGTAGATTCACTTATAAAATCACCATTTTTGTTCAAATTTACAATAAACATATTGTCATTTGAATCATTCCATAATGTACGAAATAAGAGTAATTCTCCCGATGAAATAGTATCTACAATACTTACGTTACTCATTAATAATATACCTATCCAAAAGTTACAATTTTATTATACATAAAAAACTTTGTTGAAGCAATAAATCTTATTTTTGAGATTAGTTTTGAAAAAAGTGTAAAAAGAATGGTGATCGATACTGGATTTGAACCAGTGACCACCACCATGTCAAGGTGGCACTCTACCACTGAGTTAATCGATCATAAAGTTCAGAATAATATACTTTTATCACTTAAATACCACTTATTAATCGTAATGTAAAAAAGCTCCAAAATCACCTAAAAAGGCTAAAATGATTACTACTAAACCTAAAGTGATAATTCTTCGTAAGTTAGATTTTTCGTTAGAATCATCGATATAATTCCATAATGTCAAAGGTACAGCAATAGCAGCACTATATTGAACCATTTCTGTGAGGCTTAAAATTTGCATAACATATAATATCAAGAATACAACTAGAGAGGTGTAGTTGATTAAGCGTCTTCTTTTAATATTTTTTGATGCTTTGAGTGTTTGTAATAATTGATTTATATCTTCTGTTTCAAATTGCATGACCAATCCTCTATATCTAGTATAATGATTTTTTACTTAAGTTTGTTATTTATAAGTAGCTGTTATTTCAAATTAATTAAAGTTTTTCTATAATCTTTAAAAGTTTATAAGGGCATATCGTTTATGAGAATCATTTTTTATCTTTTGTTTATTGCCTCTATATCAATTGCTGACACGCAAATCAAATCACTTGGTATTCCAAATGAAAATCCTCAATATCAAGAATTGATCAAGAAATATTTTACAACAAATCTAGCCTTACAAGTGAATGTTCGAAAAGTTTATTTAAGACATTACTATAAATACGCAAAATACAATCTTATATGGTTTGAAAATGATCAGATCAATCCATTTTTAACGACAGTAATTGATAAAATTGAAAAAGATTCGATTATTACCAATGAAGCAAAAGAGATATTCAATTTCTCTGCTATAGAATTACTTTTAGAGCAAAAATTAAATGCCAAAACATTGAGTGTCAAAGACACTGTACGACTTGACCTTCTCATAACTTATATGCTTGATCGATATTTGGATTTTGTGGCTCGTGGGAATATTGATTGGAAATTATTTGAGGAACAGATTGAGAAAAGTTATGAAGAAGATGAGATTATTCGAAATTGGTCTAGAAGAAGAGCTTATTTTAATAAGGTAAAATTTCTAGAGGAACTTTTAGCTACAAAAGACATTTCATTAATCGATGTTCATGTAGAGAGTAATTACCCTAATAATTCGCAATTAAAACAGGTATTACAGAAGTATGAAGCTTTATTACACAATGGTGGCTATGAAAAGGTTGCTTATACCAAAACTATACGTCCAGGAAATCAAAATGAGATGGTATCCCAATTAAGAAAAAGATTACTGCAATCAGGCGATTACAAGCAAGAAGATTATGATCAATTAATGACAATAGAACCACAATATGATGAGAATGGTACATTAATCCTTGATAGAGGTTTGGCTGATAATACGTATGATGAACCTTTGGTAAATGCTGTAAAAAACTTTCAAAAAAATCATGGTTTGGAAGTTGATGGTCTGGTTGGGAAAGATACTATCAAACATTTGAACATCAGTGTTGGTGAAAAAATCAAGATCATTAAGTTAAATCTTGAAAGAATGAGATGGATTACTAGAAAATTAGGAGAAAAATTCTTAATAGTAAATATCCCAGATTATACAGTAAAGTATTATGAAGATAAAGAACTGAAGCTTGAATTACCTGTGGTTGTAGGTACTTATGAACACCCTACTCCAATTTTTTCTCATAATCTCACTTCTGTGGTACTAAATCCTTATTGGAGAGTTCCCCAAAGTATTGTTCAAAAAGAGATCATCCCAAAGATGATAGAAGATCCTAATTATTTAGCCAATAATAATATTATGATTCATGAAGACTGGAGCCATGAATCACAAACATTTGATCCAACATTAGTTGATTGGAGTTATTATTTACCATCTGAAGAACAAAAAGAGAATAATGAATACCCAGAAATACCATTCAAATTTATTCAAATTCCAGGAGAGAATAATCCTCTTGGAAAAATGAAATTTATGTTTAGAAATCAGTATTCGGTCTATTTACATGATACGAGTGCAAAAGATTTATTCAAGAAAAGAATACGATCATTTAGTCATGGTTGTATTCGTGTACAATCGCCACAAACGTTGTTAAAAACGATTGCAGATATAGATCATCATTTACATTATGATGAAGCATTAGAGATTTTAAAAGATATTGAGAAAAAAGAGATCGATTTGCATAAGAATATCCCTATTCATATTGTGTATTTAACGGCTTGGGTTGATGAAAATGGTGTTTTACAATTTAGAGATGATATCTACGGATATGATAAGATTCAGTCTCAGGTTTTATTTCAAAAAGGGACTCTTTTAGCCGTCCAAAAATGATCTGAATAATAAGGGCTGTTGATATTGGATATGGTTACCCCTTTTTTTGTTGAAGCGTGTAAGAAATTTCCTTGGCTTAGATAGATTCCGACATGTCTTTGATTAAACCCCGTTTTAAAAAAGACCAGATCACCGGTTTGTAAGTCTTCTATTTCTATCTCTTTACCAATTTCAACTTGCAATTTTGTCGTTCTTGGTAGTTGAATATTGAATTTTGATTCAAAAGTTTTTTGTACAAAGGCTGAGCAATCAATACCACTTTTAGAAGTGCCACCATATTTATACTTTGTATCTTTCCATTCTTTATAGTGTTCTATAAGAATATTTTTGATTTCAACGGTTTCACCATTTTCATAGGGAATATTATTGATATCATAATTATATTCTTCAAGAGAATCATATTCTTTCACGGTTGGATCATTATATACAAAACTCCGACTTAGTCCACAACCTGTAAAAGTTAGAACAGTAATACTGATAAGTGTTACAGTTTTTAAATTACACATAACCATCCCCATATATAATTATAGCACAATTTAAATAGGGTGTTGTAGGGTTTTATTATTCTGAATGTTGTTGTAGAAAATTTTTTACACAGGTCTCGATCATACTATAAACTTTTTCAAATCCATCAAATCCATTAAAAAAATATGGATCAGGAACATCTTCCCCATGGTAACCATAATTACCTAGTTTAAATAGATTAGGACAACCTAATTGTTGTAGGTCATGAAAGTTTTTTTGATCTAAAGCAATAATATAATCAAAGTGTGTAAAATCCTCTTTTTTAACTTGCCTTGCTCTTTGATGGGAGATATCAATCCCATATAATTTGGCCACCTTAATGGAATTGGAACACGGAGATTCCCCAATATGCCATGAGCCAGTACCTGCACTATCTACTTCAAATGGAAGTGCTTGTTGTTCAATGAGTGATTCTGCAATTCCATGAGCAAGCGGTGAACGGCAAATATTGCCTAAACATACAAAAAGGATTTTTTTCAATATTCAATCCCAGTATTCATATATCTTCTCATTTTTTTGATCTCTTTGGGATCATATTGCATAGATATCATTTGTTTATCATCATTGCGTATTTCCGTGCCAAATGGATCTATAATACCACTGCTTTTAGCCATATCTTCATTTGCACTATCACTAGCGATCACATAACATTGATTAGCAACTGCTAGACCACGAGTGAGAATCTCATAATGTTCTTTTCTCAAAACTCCCCACATCGCTGGAACACAAATGATATGAGCCCCTTTAATTTTCTCCCAAAGTTCAGTAAAGCGTAGTTCAAAACAGATTAAGCATGCTATCTTAATTCCATCTATCTCTATTATTTTGATATCTTCAATATTTCCAGCAGTAAAATATTTACGTTCATCTTGCAGTACAAATAGTTTATGTTTTGATTGGTGATGCACTACTTTACCTTTATGAAATATATACAAAGTATTAAAATATTGATTGGTTTCATTTTTAGTAGTAAGTGTAGTGATGATAGTGCGATCTTCACTTAAAAGCAAAAGATCATTAAAAGCTTGATAGCCTATAGATGCTGCTTCATCTAATCTTTCATAAGCATACCCATTAAGACAAAGTTCTGGAGCAACAACAATACAGCCTATAGGAGTTTTCTCTATAAGCTGTATAAGTGTTTTTAGATTGTTTTCAAAGTTTTGTGTAGTTTCAAATTGAAGGGTAACAAGTTCCATCATTAGAAATCATCAAAATTGATGCTTCCTTTTGAATAGTTTATTACATTTCCTTCAAAGAAGTTTGTTCTTTGATCGTTGAATGAACTATATCCATCAACCCATGGAATTGGATGTTTTACACCATATTCTGGAGCATACCCAACTGCTTCTAACCTTCTATCTGCAAGATATTCGATATATTGTCGAATGATATCTTTAGTAAATCCTAGGATTTGTCCTTGAGTAATATAATCTCCCCAACTCGCTTCTAGTTCAACTGCTTTTCTAAACATTGTTCGTACTTCTGCTTCAAGCTCTGCAGTAAAGAGTTCTGGTCGCTCTTTTTTTGTAGAATTGATTAGGTTTTGAAATAACAAAAGATGTGTAACTTCATCTCTTTGGATAAATTTGATCATTTGAGATGATCCTAACATTTTCCCAGATTTCCCTAATGCATACATTGCAGTGAATCCGGCATAGAAATAAAGCCCCTCAAGAATCTGATTAGCAAACATCGCTAAAACGATTTTATGATCATCAATATCACCTGCTAAGTTTTTATAAACTCCAGCAATAAAATCATTTTTTTCTCTTAGTTTCACATCATTTTTCCACATATCATAGATCTCATCTGTGTTATCTGAGATCGATTCTACCATAACGGCATATGATTTAGAGTGGTTTGCTTCTTCGTATGATTGACGTGACAGAATAGCATTAATCTCAGGAGCAGTGATGTATGGATTGATATTGTCCATAAGATTGTTTGTTTGTAAACTATCCATAAAGATCAATTGACTCAATACAAGATCATACATTCTTTTTTCTGGTGGAGTTAGATATTTATAATCTTTCGCATCAGCCGTCATTTGAACCTCTTTGGGGAACCAAGTATTTGCTTCCATTGTATCCCAAAGTTTCAATGCCCACTCGTATTTAGCACGAGTAAAATTGATCATACCATCTGGATTTCCTCCAAATGTTCTTCTATCATTTAAATTCTCTACAGAATTTGGGTTATATATCGTTTTTCTATCCATTAAATTTTACTCCTATTGGCACCCAACACATTCTAAACTTCTATCAGCAACATCAGCAACGGCTTCAGGTGATTGACTTCTTAAGTAATATGTTGATTTTAATCCTAATTTCCAAGCTAGTGTATATATATCATGGAGATATTTTCCACTTGCTTTATCTAAACTCATAAAGATGTTGGTACTTTGTCCTTGATCGATCCATTTTTGCCGAACTGCTGCAGCTTTGATGATGTCTAATTGTTCTACTTCATATGCGGGAGTATAATATTCCCATGTTTCTGGACTAAGTCCTGGGACTACCACAGGAATTTGGCCACTTAGGTTTTCTTCATACCATTTTCTTTTGTACACAGGTTCAATAGCTTGAGTTGTACCAACTAGAATTGAAATTGAAGAGGTTGGAGCAATAGCCATAAGGTAACCATTTCTCATTCCTTGTGTTTTTACAAGCTCTCTCAAGTCATCCCAGTTGTATCCTGCATCAAATAGGTCTTTGTCTACAAGTGTATTAACTACTTGCGGAGCATTATCCATAGGCATAATTCCTTGGCTCCATTTAGAACCTTCAAATGTAGGATATATCCCTTTTTCAACAGCAAGGTCTGATGAAGCTTTAATGACGTTGTAACTAATCGCTTCCATAATAGAGTCGATTTTTTTCAAGTGATCGTTGCTTCCCCATTTGATCTGATGACAAGCAAGCATTTCTGATTCACCCATTACCCCTAGACCAATTGATCTACTTTTTAAGTTTGTCGCTTTTACTTTTCTCAATGGGTAAAAGTTAAGATCAATAACATTATCAAGCATTCTAACTGCCGTTGGGACAACTCTTTCAATATCTTCTTTTGTATTGATCTTACTTAAGTTTACTGATGCTAGATTACAAACAGCTGTATCTCCATCAATCTTTTCTTTTTCTACAATGAATATTTGCACACCATTAATAGAATCTAATGCAGTGATCTTATTTGCTTTTTTGATTTCTCCATCATTTACTACTACTTCTTCATTCTCTTCATAGGTTAAAATAGTTCCATCTACTAATTCTAATTTGATTAAATAGTGGTTTGGCGCAGTATTTTGGAAAATTTCTGTACATAGGTTTGAACTTCGAATAAATCCAACATGATTATTTGGATTTGCATTATTCGCATTATCTTTGAAACATAAAAATGGCGAACCAGATTCAAAATACGAAGTTAATATTTTTTTCCAAAGGTCTTTTGCTTTTATATGCTCTTTAGTAACTTTTGGATCATTCTCATATTCTTCATATCGTTGTTTAAATGCATCTCCATGAAGTGTTGCAAGATCTTTTACTTCATAAGGATCAAGGAGTGTCCAATGTGAATCATTGAGTACTCTTTCCATAAATAGGTCATTTATCCACATTGCAGGGAATAGGTCATGTGCTCTTCGTCTTTCTTCCCCAGAGTTTTTCTTCAAGTCTAAGAAGTCTGCAACATCCATATGCCATGGTTCCATATAAACGGCAATAGCACCTTTTCTAGTCCCTAATTGATCTACAGCAATAGCAACATCATTGGCAATCTTCAAAAATGGGATAACCCCACCAGCAGCATTTTTATGTCCATCGATCATTCCACCAAGTGCTCTGATTGAGTTCCAGTCCCAACCAATACCTCCACCAAATTTCGATAGAAGTGCCATCTCTTTGTATCCATCAAAGATACCTTCAATATTATCTGGACTACTTCCAATATAGCATGAGCTCAATTGGTGTCTATTAGTTCTAGCATTACTTAATGTTGGAGTTGCAAGCATCACTTCAAATTTTGAAACAACATCATAAAACTCTTTTGCTTTTTCTTGTTTGTTCTCTTCTCTTTGAGCTAAGAACATTGCAATACCCATAAACATTTGTTGTGGTAATTCTATTGGTTCTTTACTTCCATTTTTCAATAAGTATCGATCATATAGCGTTTTGATCCCTAAGTAGCTAAACTGATAGTCTCTTTCTGGTTTGATATAGTCATTTAAATCATCAAGGTCATAATCATTTTCAAGTCCAGGAATGATTCTTCCTGCATCTTGTCCATATTGAATGTAATCTTTCAAATGACAATACGCATTTCCTTTGATACCGTGTGTAGCTTTACCAACTCTATGGTAAAGATCAAATAAGAATAAACGTGAAGCTACAAATGTCCAGTTAGGAACATCAATATCTATTTTTTCAACTGCAGTTTTAATCAAAGCATCTTGGATATCGCTACTTGTCATACCATCGATAAATTTGATTTGAGCGTCGATCTCAAGTTCACTTTGAGAGACACCTTCGAGATCTTTTGTTGCGGCGATCGTATTTTTTTGGATCTTTGTGATATCCAAAAATTCTTGTCGACCGTTTCTTTTCGTAATCATAATTGCCATAGAACTTACCTATTTTTGAAGTGGAAATTTAATGAAAAATCTTAACAGATTTATACCTAGAGATGACTTAATTTGAAGAAGAATTTTGCGATATTTTGTATAAGAAAAAGTTAGGTTATTTCCTATCTGTTTTTGTTATGAAAATGTAATGAGAAAGTTATATTTTAAGTGGGAAAAACTCCCACTTAGATTTATTTTTTGAAAACTCTTTTGAAGATCTTTTCTACATTTTTTGTATAATAGTCATAGTTGAAACATTCTCTGATCTGTTCTTCAGAAAGTTTTGATCGTAATTCGTCATCTGAAAGTAAGTGTCCTAAATAGAGTGATTCCCCGTTTTCATTTACAGTTGGTTTTCCTTGTTGGATCTCTTGCCATACTTTCATCGCATTTCGTTGAACAATTCTATAGGCATCTTCTCTGCTAACACCCGCTTTTGGAAGTTCTAATAAAACTCTTTGAGAGAAAACTAATCCACCAGTTAGGTTTAGGTTTTTCATCATATTTTCAGGCATTACTGTTAGATTTGCAATAACACTATCCATTCGGTGTAACATAAAATCACAAGTGATAAATGCATCTGGTAACCAAAATCTCTCATTTGATGAGTGTGAAATATCTCTTTCATGCCATAATGCAACATTTTCCATTGCTGGAGCTGCATAGGCTCTAATTGTTCGTGCAAGTCCTGTAATATTTTCAGTTAAAATTGGATTTCTTTTGTGTGGCATTGCAGAACTTCCCTTTTGCCCTTTTGCAAAATATTCCTCTGCTTCATACACTTCTGTTCTTTGTAAGTGTCTTACTTGTACAGCAAATTTTTCTATTGAACTAGAAAGTAACGCTAAAGAAGTGGCAAGTCTTGCATATCTATCTCTATGTATAACTTGGTTTGAACATGGTTCTGGTTTAAGACCTAGTTCTTTCATTGCATATTCTTCAAGTTCTAGTGGTGCGTGAGCAAAATTTCCCATCGCTCCAGAGATTTGACCAACAGAGATTACTTTCTTTGTCTCTTTAAGGTTTTTAAGATGTCTTGCCATCTCATCATACCAAACGGCAAGTGTAAGACCAAAAGTGATTGGTTCTCCATGAATACCATGACTTCTTCCAACCATCAGAGTGTATTTGTGTTCTTTGGCTCTTCTTTTGATCGATTTCATTAACATTTTTACATCTTTGATAATGATATCCAATGAATCTCTCATTTGAAGTGCAACCCCAGTATCAACAGCATCACTTGAAGTCATACCATAGTGGAACCATCTAGATTCTTCTCCAAGAGATTCTGAAACACTTGTGTTAAATGCAATCAAATCATGTTTAGTGATTGCTTCAATCTCTTCAATTCTTTCTACTGAAAAAGTTGCATTTTTAACGATCTTTTCACAATCTTCATCTGGAATAAGACCTAATTTATTCCAAGCTTTTACTGCAGCTTTTTCAACTTCTAACCAAGCAGCATATCTTGCTTCTTGTGTCCATTTACTACTCATCTCTTCACGGGCATAACGTTCAACCATTCATTTTCCTTAGCGTTTTTATATCAAATTTTAGTACAATATGATACTAAAAACTTCTAAAAAATCTGATTAATCTGGAGTGATCACTTTGCCCTTTATGCTAAAAAAATTTGACGCCATTGTTGGAGAAAAAATTCAACTCTTTTTATTGTCTGGAACTGATCTTAGTATCAGTGAAGCACAAAAATCACTTTCCCGAAGTAGAGTTTTTGATGGTAATATGAATGTCTTAAAAAACAATGATATTATTCCTACTACAGAAATTTATGTTGCAATGTTTGAAGGGGTAAGTCAAGGACTAAAACCTTTGATTGTGCATGAAGATTTTGCCTTGTTTGATAAACCTAGTGGTGTGATGGTTCACCCTATTAGTAAAAATACTCCATATAGTTTATTGGATGAAATTCGTTTTCATTTTGGAAAAAATGCAAATCTAGTACATCGAATTGATCAAGAAACCTCTGGACTTGTTTTAGTTGCAAAGAACAAAAACTCTGATACAGAATTAAAAATGCTATTTGAAGAAAAACAATATGATAAACAATATTTAGCAATCGTAAAAGGCAAACTATCAAAAGAGATCACTGTTGATGCTCCAATAACGAAAGATGGAGGAATGATTGGCGTGAAAATGAAAATAGATGATAAGGGAAAAGAGTCATTAACCCATTTTAAACCAATTTCCTATGATAGTGTGAAAGATCAAACTCTAGTGTCTGCTATGCCAGTAACTGGAAGACAACATCAAATCAGAATTCATCTACATTCAATTGGACATACTATTGTTGGCGATCCTATATATGGAATAGATGAAGTTATTGCTGATAGATACTTATGCAAAGAATTAAGTGATGAAGAACGATTACAATATACAGGTGCAAGTAGATTACTCTTGCATGCATATTATTTAGGATTTAGATTTAATAAGCGACGGTATGAATTTTATTCTAAACAAGAGTTTGCCACATAATTACTAGAAAGAGATATCTTCCAAATTTAGCAATCGTAACGAAGATCATAAATTTTTTCAGATCATATTTTAAAATTCCTGCAACAAATGTTATAGGATCACCAATGATTGGCATCCAAGAAAGAAGCAAAGGTAACCCTCCATATTTATCAAAGTATGGTTTATATTTGATGATATGTTTTTCTTGTAAAAAATCTTTTTTTACTAAATATTCTTCTCCCTTTAATCCTAAAAAATAATTAAGGATTGATCCACTTATATTGCCAATTGATGCAAATAGTAGAAGATAAATAATTGAATATTGTTGTTCAAGAAGGGTGATTAAAAGTGCTTCACTGCCAAGTGGAAAAAGAGTCGCACTTATAAAGGCAGTAAAGCATAAAACTAGATAATTCAAATTACGCTAGATTTGTATATACATTTTGAACATCTTCATCATCTTCAAGTCTGTCCAAAAGTTTTGATAATTCTTCCATCTGTTCATCAGTAATTTCTACTGGCGAGTTTGGGATTCTTTGTAATGAACCTTTTTCGTATTCGATTCCCATCTCATCTAATTTTTTTGACATTGAACCAAAATCAGTATAATCTGCAATGATTGAGATATGTTCTTCATCTTCTTCTTTGATCTCTTCAAGTCCTGCATCAATCAGTTCTAGTTCAAGCTCTTCGATATCCATATCTGGTTTTTTGAGTTCGAAGACTGCTTTTCTATCAAACATGAATTCTAATGATCCAGTAGGAACAACTTGACCATTGTTTTTATTGAAAATTGTTTTTACATTGGCTACAGTTCTTGTGTTGTTATCCGTTGCAGCTTCAACGAAAACAAGAACACCATGTTGCCATTTTCCTTCATAATTTACTTCAGCTAAATCTGCAGCATCTTTAGCGGTTGCTCTTTTGATTGCTGCATCAATATTGTCTTTTGGTAAGTTTTGTGCTTTTGCAGTGTTGATTGCAGTACGTAGTGCAGGATTCATCTCTGGATCCCCTCCACCACTTTTTGCAGCCATTGTAATTGCTTTTGCAAGTTTTGGGAATACTTTTGACATATTTCCCCATCGTTTCATTTTGGCAGCTTTTCGATATTCAAACGCTCTACCCATAAATTCTCCTAAATTTTCGTTTTCGTAATTCTATCTAAAGATAGCTAATTTTACTGTCCTGCACTGAATAAATCTTCAGCCCATTGTGTAATTGGTCCTCTTAATACTTTTTGTAATCGTATCGCAAAAATATTCACAAGTTCGCTTTGTTTTTTCGTTGATTTTAATAACGTGGTCAAGGCATTGGTATGTTTATTGACATAGAAGTTATCTATTTGTTTGTTACTTCCAAGGACCACTACTTTACAAGTATTATCTACCCTACTCAATACCATTTGCATTGTCTTATTACTCATATTTTGTGCTTCATCGATAATGACAAAGGCATTCGATAAAGTACGCCCTCTCATCTCTCCAAC
>JBNLDA010000035.1:0-14911 GCA_050304095.1 Arcobacteraceae bacterium
ACACTCCAGGGCACGTTGATTTCTCGTATGAAGTGAGTAGAAGTTTAGCTTCATCTGAGGGAGCATTATTGATCATTGACTCTACTCAAGGGGTTGAAGCTCAAACTATTGCCAATGTTTATATCGCTATGGACAACGACTTAGAGCTTTTACCAGTAGTAAATAAGATCGATTTACCAAGTGCTGATCCAGATAGAGTATTAACTGAAGTAGAAGAAGCTATTGGAATTGATTGTACAGAACATAATTTGATTTCAGCTAAAACTGGAGTTGGAGTTCGAGATTTGATTGATTCGATTGTGGAGCGAGTACCTGCTCCAAATGGAGATGAAAATGCTCCAACAAAAGCATTAATCTATGATAGTTGGTTTGATAACTATCTTGGGGCATTGGCACTTGTGAGAGTTTATGATGGAAGTATCAAAAAAGGGCAAATGCTCAAAATGATGAATACTAAAGTGGAACAACAAGTGATTGGATTGATGTACCCACATCCAATTAGACGACAAGAAACAAAAGAGATCAAAACAGGTGAAATTGGTATTGTAGTATTGGGGCTTAAAACTGTAGATGCAATTGCTGTTGGTGATACAATGACTGATGCAAAAAATCCAACAGACAAATCAATTTCAGGGTTTGAACCAGCTAAACCATTTGTATTTGCTGGACTTTATCCAATTGAAACTGATAAATTTGAGGATCTTAGAGAAGCACTAGAAAAATTAAAACTCAATGATTCATCGATCTCTTTTGAACCAGAAAGTTCTGCAGCTCTTGGAAGTGGATTTAGAACAGGATTTCTAGGTATGCTTCATATGGAAGTTATCAAAGAAAGATTAGAGCGAGAATTCAATCTTGATCTTATTGCAACGGCACCTACGGTTGTTTATAAAGTACTTAAAAATGATGGGGAAGAATTAATGATTCAAAACCCATACGAACTCCCACCAGTGAATAAGATTGATACAATTTATGAACCATATGTTAAAGCTACGATCCTTACTCCCGATGAATATTTAGGAAATATGATCAAGTTATTAAATGAGCGACGTGGATTACAAAAGAAAATGGATTATATCAATCCAACAAGAGTTTTACTTGAGTATGATATCCCTATGAATGAGATTGTAATGGATTTTTATGATAAGCTTAAATCGACTACGAAAGGGTATGCAAGTTTTGATTATGAAGTGATTGGTTTTAGACCAGGTAATTTGAAAAAACTTGATATCTTAGTAGCTGGGGAACCAGTAGATGCCTTGTCTATTATTGTTCCTGAAGAAAAAGCACAAGCAAGAGGAAGAATCTTTGTAAAACAACTCAAAGAATTGATCCCTAGACAACTTTTTGAAGTAGCAATTCAAGCAAGTATTGGAAGTACAATTATTGCTAGAGAAACTGTTAAATCTATGGGGAAAAATGTTACGGCTAAATGTTATGGTGGAGATATTACTCGAAAAAGAAAACTTCTAGAGAAACAAAAAGCTGGTAAAAAAAGAATGAAAGCTATCGGGAAAGTGAATGTTCCTCAAGAAGCATTTATGGCGGTACTGAAACTTGACTAAAATAGTTATTGGATTACTGATCTCTTTTGGAATGTTATTCGCGTCACAACAGCGACTAACTTTAGAGCAATTAGTCAATTCAATACATCATCAAGCAGATCAAAGAACAAAGATTCGATATGAGATGCTTGATGAAATTTTATTTGAAGCAGAAGATGCAAATATTATAGATAAACTCAAGATCGCAAACAATTTTGTCAATAAGGCAAACTATCTACTTGATATTGATCATTGGAAAAAAGTTGATTATTGGGCGACACCGCATGAGTTTTTGAGAACAGCTGCTGGAGATTCTGAAGATTTTGCTTTGATGAAATATTATGTTCTTACTCTTATGGGAATCAGTAAAGATCAGTTAAAGATCATGATCTATGATAAACCCAATCCAGTCTTATTGAGAAAAAAGAATCACTATGTAAGGGATTATGAACATATTGTTTTAGCGTATTATCATACAAGTGATAGCAATCCATTGATATTGGAAGCTAAAAACTCTAATATTCATAAAGAGATCAATCGTAACCTTTTGACTGATATGAGTTATGAACCAGTAAAAAATACAGAAACTATTGATCTTTATAAACGATTTGAAAGCTCCCCACTTCAAGAGGAGCTAGATGAAGTGAATACCTTTATAGGTTTTGATACTACTTACGAACAGTGACCACCACCACAACATCCTGAATGACCTGATTCATTCATCTCAACACCAATATGAAAATCATTTCCCTCTTCTCTGAGTGTAAATTCATGTTTTCCACAGAATTTTGAATTCATATAATTTGTCATAAGATTTGCTTGCATTAAAGCATCATCTTTATTTTCCATTTGCATATTGTTTTCGTAAGCGCTTTTTTTGAAGCATCCACATTCTTTTTCAACTTTGATTGTATACATACTATTCCTTTTAATATTTTTGAAAATATACCATAGGGTTTTTATAAATGATTGAGTGTAGTAAATTAACTTTAGTTTTTATGAGATATTAATAAATAAATAAATATATTATGTAATGCGTTGTATAGTATGTGAAAGTTTATCTTGGAATATCATTTGTAAAGATTGTAAGCAAAATTTATTAGTTCCCAATATCACTAAGCGAGTATTAAATAATGGTCTTGAAGTATATAGTTTCTATAAATATGATGAGCTCAAGCATTTATTTAAAACTAAATATGAAATCTATGGAGATAAAGCCATAAAGATAATGGCGCAGATGTCATTTAAAAATTTTGCTCAAAATTATAATGATAATATACAATTAAAAGCAATACCAATTGATGATAGAATCAAATCAAATTTTTCACATACTGCCATATTAGCTAAAGCTCTTCAATCAAAGAATATAAAAGTTCAATACAATACACTCCATGCTCAAAATGATATTCAGTATGCAGGAAAAGATTTAATCTATCGTAAAAAACATAAAAGAGATTTTCTTTATCGTGGTAAAAAAGATTTGAATGTGATTTTAGTTGATGATGTTATCACTACTGGAACAACTATTTTAGAGGCACAAAGTGTTTTAAAAAAACATAACTGTCATGTACCTTTTGCATTGACCTTATGTGATGCAAAAGGATAAATGTAATATAATTCGTTTTTATATTTAAATTGGACAATTATGGATAAATTAGCAGGAATTATCTTATCAGTAATCATTGCAGTGGTAGCAGTTGTGATTTCACAATTTTTGCCAATAGGCTCAGTTGCTCTTGCTATTATTGTTGCAGCAATTTTTGCAAATATTGTTTCAATTCCTAAAAAATTTGATGCAGGAATTACTTTCAGTGAAAAGACACTTTTAGCTTGGGCTATTGCTCTTATGGGTATTAACCTGAATTTCTCAGTATTAGAATCACTTGGATTTTCAACTATTTTTATTATCATTATTGCTTTAGTTGCTACAATTCTTTTTGCAGTTTTATTAGGGAAACTACTTAATTTTGAAAAGCATTTCGCCCTTATGCTTGGTATTGGAAATGGTATTTGTGGAAGTGCAGCCATTGCTGCAACCAAAAATATTATCGGGCTGAATCAGCAAAATACTGCGTTATCAGTAGCAATAGTAAATTTCTTAGGAACTGTTGGAATCTTTGTGTTACCAGCGATCGGGGCGATGTTAAGTTTTTCAGATGTCCAAATAGGGGTATTAATTGGAAATACCTTACAAGCAGTTGGACATGTTGTAGCTTCTGGATTTGCGGTCAATGAAACTGTTGGTCAAAGCTCAACAATTGTCAAAATGGGAAGAGTTTTATTACTTACACCAGTTCTTTTTGTTCTTATTTATGTGATGTTTAAAAATAAAGCAAATACACATGCAAGTTCAAATATCTTTTCACAAATTCCATTGTTTATTGTTGGTTTTGTAGTTTTTTCGATTGTTGCAACACTTCAAATCTTGCCAGAAAATATCGAACACTTAATTGCTCAAACAAGTAAGTATTTGTTGTTACTTGCCATGAGTGCTATTGGATTGAAAATTAGCTTCAAACATATTAAAGAACATGGTGGAAAAGCACTGACGATTGGAACTTATATTTTTATCTTTCAGATCGTATTCTCATCAGTGTTGATAATGGTCTTGCTTTAGATTTCAATCTCTATTTTGTCTTTATTATGATTCATTTTGACCTTAAAAATAGCATCATGGAGCTTTTCTAATATAGAATCTAAAGTATCTACATCAGTAGCTGCGGTAATTCCAATGAAAAAGTCACTGTTATTAGTAATATTAGTTTGATGTTCAAAATCATTTTTTAATTTTTCAGCTAAGACCATTGCTCCACTAAGTGAAGTATTAGTTGTAAGTATTACTATTGAATTTTTACTAACTTTCCCATAAGAATCATTCACACGAATATGTGATTTGATAATAGACCCAACATCAGTGAGGATATTTATATTACTCTCTTCTTTCAATGAAAACTTGATTAAGATCAGTGAAAAATCTGTTTTATATCTCTGAGTTCTTTTGAGTTCTTTTTCAATAATCTCTTCGGTCATTTCTTTTGTGAATGCTCCAGTGTCTGGATCTTTTCCCAATACTTCAATAAGATTTTTTGTAGAGATAGTATGGTTTTTTTCATTAGCTTTTAACATATCTTGTTTGTATTGATCTTGATTATTGTTGATATGGAACATCAATAAAAATGTATACACAAATGTTGAAAGTAACACATTTCCAACAATGACTGCCTCAAACATCTCTCTGTAAAGAAAACTATCAGGTAAAGAGTGCACCATAATGATTGCTAAAGCACCTTTTGTACCTGCTAGGGTTAAAGCTTTTGTCCATCTAAATGGTAGTTTCAGAAACTGAAAAGCTACTCCCACCATACTAAATCGAATAATCGATGTGATCAAAAATACTATTAATATTTCATAGGTGTAGTTTAATAACAATTGCAGGTCAATGATATTTGCTAAAATAGTGAAGACAATGGCATTGGCAAATATCCCAATAAATTCTGCTTCTTTTTTATATTCTCGAAATTCTTTTTTTGTTAAAGCTGGGATTTGTTTGATTAGTCTTGTAAGGGTTGACTCTATATCTTCATTTTCATCTATTTTTTCTGTATTGACTTGTTGAGTTTTTTTCAACTCTTTTTTTACAAAATATTTAAAAGCTAAGACTGATGCTACAATAGATAATATCCCTGCAATCTCAAAGTGCTCAGCAGTAATAAAAGAGATAATGACAATTAAATAGATCACTAAAAACTGATCAAAAGTATTTTTTAAAAGTTTTATAGTCAAGTACCCAATATAGGCAATGATAACTCCAATACCAGTTGAAAGTAACAACACTTTTACTAATGTGATATTTACATCTAAAATATTGAGTTGTCCATCAGTGATCAAAGGAAATGCGATGAAATAAAATATCACTAATGCAGTAACATCATTGAATAATGATTCGGTTTCTGCAAATATTTTGAGTTTTTTTGGTAATTTAAATTTATTCATAATGCTTGTGACTGTAATAGCATCTGTTGCCATGAGCATAGCAAACAATGCGATTAACATTCCAACTGTGAATTGGTACTGTGGTAATAAAAAAGGGGCAATAAAAACGGCAATTGATATAGAAATTATTACGGCTACAAAAGCCAAATAAAAGATCTCTTTATAGTATTCTTTCAACTCTTTTGTGGAGATATTCAACACATCTGGTAAAAGGATCACTGGCAACATAAGATAAAGTATCTCGTCAAACTCTTTGTTAGAGATGTTTAAAAATTCTGGAGTCAAAGAGGTAAATGAAAAAGACAATAATATCAAGGTTAACGTTGTAGGAATTTTTGTATGTGTTTCAACCAATCTTGAGATGATTATAAATAATAGTAGAACAGAAAACAGTATAATCATAATGTACTCTTTGTTGTATATATGTTGATTCTATCATATTTAACCCATTATGATGTTAAAGTGTTGTATAATTGCGACTTATTAGACTTAAAAGGTTCAATGTGATTGCAATAGTTGACTATAATATGGGAAATCTAGCTTCTGTATATAATGCATGTGTGTTATTAGATTCAAAGGCACATATCGTTTCAAATCCAGAAGAATTAAAAAACTATGATCGAATTATCTTACCAGGGGTTGGAGCGTATGGTGATGCGATGGAACACTTGATTAAAACAGGTATGAAAGATGCTGTTTTGGAGTTTTCAAAAAGTGGTAAACCAATGATTGGAATTTGTCTGGGGATGCAACTATTGTTTGAATCAAGTCAAGAGTTTGGGCATACTGATGGTCTTGGACTTATTCCGGGTGAAGTTGTAGCTTTTGACAAATCAAAAATGGACTTAGAAGATCACAAAGTTCCACACATGGGATGGAATATCGTATTCAATAAAGAGAACAAATTATTTGAAGGTCTACACAATCCCTATTTATATTTTGTGCACTCATTTCATGCAGTGACTGAAGATAAATATACGATTGGTACAACACATTATGGATATGATTTTGTAAGTGCCGTGAATAAAGATAATATTTACGGATTTCAACCGCATCCAGAGAAATCACACGATAATGGAATCAAAATTTTAAAAAATTTTATAGAGTTATAAAAGGAAATAAATGGATATTTTACCTGCAATCGACCTAAAAGATGGTCAAGCTGTAAGACTAAGCAAAGGACTTATGGATAGTGCAAAGATCTATTCAGATGAGCCATGGCAAGTTGCAAAGAGATTTGAAGAGTTAGGTAGTAAATGGGTGCATATAGTAGATCTTAATGGAGCATTTGCAGGAAAACCAGCTAATTTAGAACAGATCAAAAAAATTAGAGAAAATTGTAACCTGAAGATCGAACTTGGTGGTGGAATCAGAGATGAAGAGACTATCAAAATGTATGTAGAACTTGGTGTTGATAGACTAATCCTAGGAAGTATTGCCGTTAAAGATCCTCAATTTGTAAAAGATATGGCTGCAAAATATCCAATTGCAGTAGGAATTGATGCGATGAATGGAATGGTAGCTGTTGAGGGTTGGGCAGAAGTGTCTAATATGAAAGCAACTGATTTAGCCAAAGAATTTGCTAATGCAGGAGTTGAAGCAATAATTTGCACTGACATTAGTAAAGATGGTATGTTATGTGGAGTAAATGTTGACTTTACTGATTCAATCGCAACTGCTAGTGGAATTAATACCATTGCAAGTGGTGGAGTAAAAGATATTCAAGATATTATCAACTGCCAAGATAATGGTAATATTGCTGGATGTATTGTAGGAAAAGCATTCTATGAAGGAACACTTGACCTAGAAGAAGCATTTAAAGTTCTAAAGTAATTATTCAATTACCTTAAGTACTTTCAGTGCTAATTGTAAAGCCTGATTCCTATGGGAGAAGGCTTTTTTTATCTCACTACCTAATTCTCCAAGTGTTTGATCAAATCCTGTAGGAATAAATATTGGATCATAGCCAAAACCATTGTTCCCTTTTTGATAATCGATCACATCCCCATGCATCCATCCATGTACAGTATATGTTTTTCCTTGATACACTATAGCAATACAAGCGGTGTAGTACGCAGGTGTTCTTTTGATCCCATTGTTTTTTAGATTTTCTATCACTTTGTCTATATTAGTTTGATCAGTTGCATCAACTCCAGCATATCGAGCTGAATAGATTCCAGGTTCATTATTAAGTGCTGGAATAGTGAGTCCACTATCATCAGAAATCACTACAATATTAGGGTCATTGAGCTTATTAGCAATCGTTTCAGCTTTAATAATTGCATTCTCTTGAAAGGTTGATCCTGTTTCTGCTATCTCAAAATTTCCAAGTAATTCTTTATAGGCTTTGATAGTTGCATCTGGCAAAAGATAATTGAATTCTTTAATTTTTCCTTTGTTTCCTGAAGCTAAAACAATATTCATTAATTTTTTCCTTAAACACGTTTTAATATAAAATGACTATAATCCAAAATAATATCAAAATTAGGGTTAGTTATGTTTAAAACCGTATTGCCATTGAGCTCAATTATCGCAATGAGATTCTTTGGATTATTTTTAGTTTTACCGATTATTTCGGTTTATGCATTGAGCTTAGAGGGAGCAAATACGACTTTAGTGGGTATTGTTATTGGTGGATATGCATTAACTCAAATGATCTTTCAAGTTCCTTTTGGAATCATGAGTGATAAATTAGGGCGAAAAGGTACGATTGTCTTAGGACTAGTACTATTTGCTATTGGTTCAATTATTTGTGCATTGGCTACAGATATTTTAGCATTACTTTTAGGACGATTATTGCAAGGAGCAGGAGCGATTGGTGCTGTTGTGAGTGCAACGGTTGCAGACTTAGTCAAAGAGGAACAACGCTCAAAAGCAATGGCTATTATGGGTGGAATGATAGGTGTAGCATTTGCTTTGGCGATGATTGCTGGACCGACACTAGGTGGAAGCTTAGGAACTCCAGCATTATTTTGGTTAACTACATTAATTGCAATCGGATCAATAGTAATACTAATGACAAAAGTACCAAATCCTCCAAAAATTACTCATACATATCATGAAAAAGCAAATCTCATTGATATTATTAGTAATTTCAATCTTATTCGAATGAATATCACTAACTTTTTGCAAAAAGGGTTTATGACATTTGCATTTATGATTATTCCTTTGGTGATGATCAAACAATATGAATGGCAAATGAATGAACTATGGAAAGTATACCTACCTGCGATGATTCTTGGAATATTAGCTATGGGACCAGCTGCAGTGTTAGCAGAGAAAAAAGGGAAATACAAAGAAGTATTGATTATTGGTATTATACTTTTTGCTGTAGCATATTTTACTATGGGATTAAATAGCTCTGCAACTATTTTTATTGTTGGAGTTGCGGTATTCTTTATTGGATTCAATATGCATGAACCAATCATGCAATCACTTGCTTCTAAATTCGCTCGTGTTCATCAAAGAGGGATGATGCTCGGAATTTTTAATTCTTTTGGATACTTAGGAACATTTTTAGGGGGACTTTTGGGAGGAATCTATTTTGATAAAATTCCATTAGAAGATATAACACAAATTATTGTGATCCTTTGTATTATTTGGGTTGTGCTAATTGCATCGATGCCAAACCCTTCAAAAACAAAATTATTGTATATTAATGTAGACGATACTTCAGAAGAACATTGTAGTAAACTTGATACTATAAGTGAAATTGATGAATGGTATATCAATGACACAGAAAAATTAGTAATTATCAAATACAATGGTGATCTTATCTCCGAAGAGAGTATTAAAGAGAAAATTAGTACAATTTAAACTATATAAAATACATTTAAGGAGATAGTGTGCAAAAAGTAATTGCATTAGTATTGCTTTTGATACTCTCTCTTAATTGTATTACTACCTATCATATTTCACAATCAATGCTAGATAGCATTGAAAAAAAATATGGCAAAAAAGCAAAACAGCGTTTTATCCTTTGGGATAAGATGATTCAAGAAGCAAAATCAAAAAAACTATTAGAACAACTTAAAGCAGTCAATGATTTTTATAATCAAGTAAAATATCTTAGTGATAAAAGTCATTGGAGAAAAACTGATTATTGGGCAACTCCATTTGAGTTTTTAGGAACTGGAGCAGGTGATTGTGAAGATTATGCCATTGCTAAGTATTTTGCACTTAGAAAACTTGGAGTTCCTGACAGTAAATTAAAAATTACCTACGTAAAACTTATGCGTAGAGGAACAAAATATGAAGAAGCTCATATGGTTCTAAATTATTATCATAAACCAACATCTACACCAATTATTCTTGATAACGTTAACAAAAAACTGAAATTAGCAACACAAAGGCCAGATTTAAAACCAATTTATAGTTTTAATGCAAGTGGTTTATGGCAAGCAAAGAATAAAGGGCGTGATATTGAGTTTGTTGGTTCAAACAATTTGAAAAATTGGAAATCTTTGATGCAAAGAATTTAAGGAGAAAAAATGAGTTTATTAAAACAATTAAATATTTTTATTGTGGTTTTATTTTTTATGGTATTCACTGGAAACTTTATTATAAGTGTCCAAAATACCAAAGAGTTTTTAATCACAGAATCGGTTTCAAAAGCACAAGACACAGCTACCTCACTTGGGCTTACATTAAAACCATTAATGAAAGACAAAAAAGACCCAGAGATAATTGCAACGATTAAAGCAGTTGCAGATAGAGGTTTTTTTAATGAAATTCGTTTAGAAGATATCGGTTTTTCATTCTCAAATATTGAACTCCTTGAAGCAAGTTCTGATGTAGATGGATTATATTGGAATGTATCAAATATATCTATTGATCCACAATTTGGGGAATTAGTGAATGCAAGTGATGATGCAGCAATTGGAGCACAATTAGCACAATTAGAAAATGATACTGAACAAGTTTTTGAACAAACAAATGAGATCAAAGATGATACACATCTTTTTATTTCATCAAAGAATTTAAAAGAAAATGATCTTTTAACGATCAATTTTACTGCAACGAATAATGAAAATGAAGTGATCCAAACAAAAGCACAATTACCATTTACTAAGATTCTTTTCATGGATAATCGTCCAATAAAATTTGATGCAGTACCCCAATGGTTTATTGATCTTATTACCATTGATCTTCCAGAAACAAAAAGTGAGATAGTTGCAGGTTGGAATACTACAGCAATCATTTATGTAAGTGCTAATCCTGGAGATGCATATGCAAAACTCTATGATCAAGCTAAAAGTGCAGTGATCTATTCAATTATCGCATTTATCTTTTCAATTATTTTTGCATTTGTATTTGTAAACTTTATTTTAAGACCATTGAGAAGAATTGAAGTATTAGCTAAAGAGATCACTAAAGGGAATTTCTCAACTATCAAACAGTTACCATGGACTACTGAACTTAAAAGTGTATCATTGGCAATCAATGATATGTCAGCAAAAATTGAGGGTGTGATTAAAAAACTAAATAAAAATCTTGAGAATGCAACGAAAAAGCTTTCAATTGATGATTTAACTGGTTTATCAATCAAGCAAACATTTGAAACAGACATGAAAAATATTTTTATGCACAAAACAAGCGGATATCTTTTTTCAGTCAAAATTGATAATCTTGCTGAATTTGCAAAAGAACATGGAAGCAATGAAGTCGATAACTTCTTAAAGTCTTTTGCAGATATTTTAGTAAAATGTGATGCAAATGTTAGTGCTTATAGATTTTATGGATCAGAATTTGCGATGATTGCAAAAAATGTAACTTATGAACAAGCAGTTAAAATCAGTGATAAATTACAAGTTGAATTAGATAAATTATCGCAAAAAATCAATAAACAAAATATTGCACATATTGGTGCAGCTCCAATTAATCAATTTGGGACTATAAATGAGATGTTAGCTACAGCAAATGCAGCATACGAAAAAGCAAAACAAGTTGGACCAAATGAAGCTGTGATAACTGATGAAACCGAACTAACAAAAGATATGACAGAATGGAAAAATTTAGTCTTTGATATTATTGATAATGGTAAATTTAGTATTGAATATATTAATGATGCTTTTGCATTAAACCATGGATTAAATAAAATATTGATGCAAGAAGCATTCACTAAAGTTCTAGATTACAGTGGTAAATTAATTCCAATCGGTACTTTTATCTCAATTGCTGAAAAATATGAAAAGATAATTACTTTAGATCAGAAAGTGGTTACAAAAGTAATTTCACATATAAAAGCTGAAAATATTGATTATGAGATCTCAGTGAACCTTTCACTTGATTCTATCTCTAACACAGACTTTAGATTATGGCTTAAAGAGTTATTATTAACTGAAAAAGAAGTTGCATCAAAACTTGTATTTAGTATCACTTCTTATGGGGTTTCAAAAGATATGCAACACTTTAAAGAGTTTGCAAAACTTGTACATGATTGTGGTTCTAAAGTGATCATAAAAAGATTTGAAACGAAATTTGTTTCATTAGATGATATCAAACAATTACAACTAGATTATGTAAGATTGGCAAGAGATTATACCAATGGTATATCTAAAGACAATACGAAAAAAGGGTTTGTAGAATCAATGCAAGATCTGTCAGAATTGCTCAATATCAAAGTATTTGCAGAGAATGTAAAAGAGGATCAAGACTTAGAGGTAGTTGTATCATTGGGGCTATATGGTGCAAGTCGTTAAAATTGTTAATGTAACATTAATAATTACATGATATAGTTTCACAAAAATTTATTTTAACTTTAGGAATAGACCGTAAATGTTTGATACTTTTCTACGATTTTTTGTAAATAATGCAAGAATGAACTATACATTGTTCTTTTTAATTTTTGCTATAGGAATTTGGTCATATACCAAAATGCCAAAAGAGATATTTCCCGCTTTTGAAATGGACATGATCTCAATTCGAGGTTCTTATACAGGGGCAAGTGTTGATATTTTAAACAAAATGGCAGTTATTGATATTGAAGATCAAGTTAAAAGCATCGATGGTGTTGATGTTATGACCACCGTGATCTCTCCAGGAAGATTTTCTATTATCTTAGAACTTCGAAAAGGGATGAATCGATACAATGTTGCAGATAAAGTAAAAGATGGTGTAGCACTCTCTAAATCAAATCTTCCATCAGATATGGATGAACCAAGTGTTCGAGTAATGGAGCGGCAAAGAGATTTGATTGATATCTCTTTAACTTCCGCGGAACTAACCAATGATGAAATGAAAGAGTTTGCAGACAATCTCAAAACACAATTAATGACCGTAAACGGGATCAATGAAGTTACTATTTTTGGAGATTCAGATCAATATTTTGAAGTATTGCTTGATGATAAGAAAATAGAAGCCTTGGGCTTAAATAAAAATGAGATTGTAGCAGCTTTATCAAATCTATCGTATATATTTCCAGTTGGAAAAATTGAAGGGGTAGGGAAGCATTATTACCTTTCAACTATCAATGGAATCAAAACTAAAGAAGAATTTGACAATACATTGATAAAAACTTCGAATCAATCAATTTATATTAGGGATATCGCTAAAGTTTCAAAAAAATATGAAGATGCCTCAACCTTGTATTCATTTAATGGAAAAAATGCGCTCTCGCTTGCAGTTTCACAATTATCAACTGGAAATGCTATCAAGATTGCTGATGATATAAAAAAAATAGTCGAAGTACAAAATAAAAAAAATCCAAAAATAGAAGTCTCAATTAGTGATGATAATTCAAAAAGAATCAAAGATAGGCTGAATGTTGTTGTATCCAACATTATGCTTGGGATTATTTTGATCACACTTTTAGTAGCCCTTTTGATTAATTTTAGAATGGCATTTATTATTGCAATTGGTATTCCAACATCATTTGTAATGGCTGCAGTGTATATGTATTTCTTTGGATATACAATTAATATGATCTCTCTTGTTGGGGTATTGATTGCTATTGGTATTGTGGTTGATGATGCGATTGTTGTAAGTGAAAACATTCAACAACATATTGAAGAGGGAATTGAACCTAAAGAAGCAGCCATCATGGGTGCTAAAGAGATGTTTAAGCCCGTTACAATCGCTTCACTTACTACAATGTTCGCATTTTTACCAGCTTTGATGTTAAGTGGAACAATGGGTGAAATCATGAAACTGATCCCTATTGCTTTATCTGCTTTAGTTTTAGCATCATTGATTGAGTCATTTTTATTTCTACCAATTCATGCAGCTCATACGCTCAAAGTTGGTTCAAAAGTAACTAATTGGGAAAAAGCCAACCTGATTTATAGTGATGTAATTCACTTTTTCATGCGATGGAAAAAGACATTTTTAGTCATCTTTGTAATTTTAGTACCATTGCTTATTGCTTATCAGGTTAAAGAATCAAGATTTCAAATGTTTCCAAAATTCGATGCAAGTGATGTGAAGATATCTATGAAAGCCAATGAAAATACTTCATTGGAAGATTCATTTGAAATCGTTCGACAGATCGAAGCAGATATGATGAAAATGCAAGATAAATTCTTTATCAAAAGCATTGATTCTGTGGCAGGATATAGACGAGATACTGGAGGAAATACAGAAAACTTCCCTTACGTAATGTATATGACTATAGAATTAAAAGATATGAAAGCGGATAATTTTGTAGATCAATATATTACCCCATATTTGAGTTTTTATTATGATGAAACGGGACGTGATCGAACTGAAAAGTCAATCAAAATTGCTAAAATGATCGGTAATTATATTGAAAAGAAAAATTTTAAAGAAAAATATAATCTTGATGAGATATCTGTATTAGAGAAAAAAGTAGGACCAGTTAAGTCTGATATTAAGATGGGGCTTATCTCTAGTGATATTGATTTGGTAGTTAAATCGATCCAACAAGTAACTAAAGAACTTGAAGCAATGGAAGGGATCAAAAACGTTGGAAATTCTGTTAAATTTGGAATTGATGAGATTAAACTAAAAGTGAATCCATATGGAGCAAAACTTGGACTTGATGAAGCAACTATTGGAAGTTATCTATCAAAAATGTATATGCTTAAAAAGACTTCTACCTCATTTGATAGTGATAAATTATTAGATGTAAAAATTCAAAGTATCAATAAAGATGACTTTGAAAGTTTTAAAAATACTCTTATTCGATTGAATGATGGAACAATGGTGCGATTAACTGAAGTGTGTGATTTGATTATTACTAAATCTTTAGAACAATTAGTCAAAGATGGTGGAGAAACAAACTTCTATATCTATGCCAATGTTGATCCAAAAGTATTAACTGCATCTGAAGCAATTGAAAGACTAGAGCCAACACTGAACAAGCTTAGAGATTCTGGAATGAAATTGGTATTTAAAGGGGAAGCAGAAAAACGTAA
>JBNLDA010000036.1:0-14907 GCA_050304095.1 Arcobacteraceae bacterium
TGGACCAATAGTGCAAGAATATGCACAAAAAGGGGACGAAAACAAATATGATCTACCCATTCCATTACGACAATCGCCTAAAATAGAGTTTAGTTATAGTGGATTAAAAAATGCTGTGAGAATGGCAATACAAAAAGAAGAGGCAATCACTGAAGAGGTACGAGCTAATATTTGTGCCTCTTTTCAAAAAACAGCCGTGGCTCATATAATGCAAAAGCTCAAAAAACTTTTTAAAACCAATACTCCTACAAAATTTGCGATCGTTGGAGGGGCGAGTGCCAATATCAATTTACGAACGCAGATACAAGAGTTGTGTGAAAAGAATGATTGTAAGCTCTTTTTGGCACCATTGCAATATTGTAGTGATAATGCAGCGATGATCGGACGAGTAGCAATCGAACAGTATAAAATAAATGATTTCACACCAATTCATGAAGTAGAAATTCATTCAAAGATTAAAGGTTTTTAGATGTCTGGTAAAAAGATAGCTTTTGAAATTGGAGCAAAACTTGAAGGGGATTCTTGGGATACACAAAAACTCAAAAGCAAAGAAAAATCTTTTGAAAAAATCCCTAAAAATGAACACAACCTTGTTTTTACTTTTGAAAAAAGAAAAGGAAAACCAGTCACTTTAGTAGGACGATTTTATATGAGTGACAAAGAGAAAAAAGAGGTCTTAAAACTTTTAAAACAAAAACTTGCTTGTGGAGGGGCTGTTAAAGATGAATGGCTTGAACTGCAAGGGGATGTCAAAGAGAAGATCAAATCAATCCTTACTGAACAAGGGTGGAAATTTAAAAAATAAAAGGGGCACAAAATGCTAAATGTCTATGAAGAAGTAACCACATTGGATCAACGATGCTACAATGAGTTGGATTTAAATGAAGATATTTTAATGGAAAACGCAGCCTCTAGTATTGCCCAAAAAATCTTAAAAAGCACACCATCTCATGCAACTATTTTAATTGTATGTGGTCCAGGAAATAATGGAGGAGATGGTCTTGTATTAGCTCGACAAATTTCTCACTTATATAATGTAGAAGTTTATATGCCATTTGGGGCTAAATCAAAAATGGCTCAAATACAATATAATAGAGCTTTAAAATGTAAAGTTGATTTTATTGAACATGTTGATGATGCAGATGTAGTAGTAGACTGTTTATTTGGATCGGGATTGAATAAAGAACTTGATCAAAAAACAGTACATCTAATCAATCAACTTAATCTTCTTGATGCACAAAAAATAGCCTGTGATATTTCTAGTGGAATTGATGCTAATGGTAATATTTTAAATGTGGCATTTAAAGCTGATCTTACTGTGACTATGGGTGCACATAAACTACAATTGTACACAGATGAGGTGAAAGATTATACTGGAGAGATCATTGTTGGAAATTTAGGTTTGCCTCAAGATATATATGAAACTGTGAGTAAACTTAAATTACTTGAATTAAATGATATGAAACTACCTCATAGAATGAAAAAAGCTAGCCATAAAGGTGACTTTGGTCATTTGAATGTGATCCTTGGTGATAAATTAGGTGCTGGACTATTATGCAGTGAAGCAGCCTTTGCTTTTGGAGTTGGATTAGTAAGTGTTATAGGGCACAAAGACTTACAATTACCATATCATCTTATGAGTGCGCATAATGTTACTCCAAATGCCACAGCAATTGCTATTGGTATGGGTCTTGGAAATCATGATGATAAAGAGATAAAAGAGATTTTAAAGTTAGACCTACCAAAAGTCTTAGATGCGGATTTGATGCACGATAAAAAGATTATAGAAGTATTACAGCAGGGTAATTGTGTGATTACGCCACATCCTAAAGAGTTTTGTTCTTTGTTGCGAACTACTGACGTAATTGATATTGATGTCCAAGAGTGTCAAAATAATCGATTCAAATATGTCAAAATGTTTATGGAAAAATATCCAAAAGTAGTACTACTGCTTAAGGGTGCCAATAGTCTAATTAGTTATCAAGATACAATCTATATCAATCCATTTGGCTCACCAGCACTTTCACAAGGTGGTAGTGGTGATGTATTGACTGGATTTATAGGTTCACTTTTAGCGCAAGGGTATGATTGCCTAGATGCAACAATAACTTCATCATTAGCACATGCACAAAGTGCAATAAGATTTGATAAAAATTCTTATGCCCTATTACCCCAAGATTTGATTGAGGGTATAAAAACCTTATGAAAGCATTAGTGGTACAAACAACTACAGCAAAGAAAAAAGAGGCGAAGAAACTCGCTAAGATATTGTTAAAAAAGAGATTGGGAGCTTGTATACAAATATCTAAAATCAAATCTTTTTACACTTGGAAGGGAAGAGTTTGTGAAGATAAGGAATTCCTACTCTCAATCAAAACTAAAAAAAGTTGTTTTAAAAAAATTCAAAGGGAAATCAAAGAAAATCATAGTTATGATTTGCCAGAAATTATAGCAATACCTATTCAAAAATCAAGTAAAGAATATAGAAAATTTATAGGAGAAAATACAATATGACTGACGGAATTTTAAAAATCGGGAAATATGAATTTAATAGTAGATTAATCGTTGGAAGTGGAAAATATGACAGCTTTCAAACAACACGAGATGCGACACTTGCTAGTGAAAGTGAGTTGATCACGGTTGCAATTAGAAGAGTGAATATCACAAATCCAGATGAAGAGAACCTATTAGACTATTTTAAAGATACGAATGTAAGACTTTTACCAAATAGTGCAGGATGTTTCACTGCTGAAGAAGCAATTACTACATTTAGATTAATGCGGGAAGCTACTGGAATTGATATTATCAAATTAGAAGTAATTGGAGATGCTCAAAAAACCTTATATCCAGATGTTATTGAAACGATTAAAGCATGTGAAATCTTAAAGAATGATGGTTTTACAATCATGGCTTACACTAGTGATGATCCAATTATGGCAAAAAGACTTGAAGAAGCAGGAGCAGATGCAATTATGCCATTAGCTGCACCAATTGGTTCAGGTCTTGGAATTCAAAATCCATATAATATTGCATTTATTAAAGATGCAGTGAATGTTCCAGTGATTGTTGATGCTGGTCTTGGGTGTGCAAGTGATGCAGCATATGCAATGGAATTAGGTGCAGACGGTATTTTAGCAAATACTGCAATTGCTCAAGCACAAGATCCAATGGCAATGGCCGTAGCATTTAAATATGCAACGATTGCTGGACGAATGAGTTATAAAGCTGGAAGAATCCCTAAAAAACCGTACGCAACAGCATCTTCTCCAGTTGATGGATTGATTCAATTTTAGAAATTTTCTAAAATTGAACGATATCCCTTGACAATATAAGAAATATTAGGTATAATTCCGTCCACTTTTTGTAAAGTGATCCACTACGGAGTGTAGCGCAGCCTGGTTAGCGCACCTGGTTTGGGACCAGGGGGTCGGAGGTTCGAATCCTCTCACTCCGACCATTTAAATATGGTGGGTATAGCTCAGTTGGTTAGAGCATCGGGTTGTGGTTCCGAGGGTCGTGGGTTCGAGCCCCATTATCCACCCCATTTTTAAAACTTATTGTTTAATAAAACACGCGGATGTGGTGAAATTGGTATACACGCCAGACTTAGGATCTGGTGCCTCACGGCGTGAAGGTTCAAGTCCTTTCATCCGCACCACTATTTATTGCTTCCTTAGCTCAGCTGGATAGAGCAACGCCCTTCTAAGGCGTAGGTCGCACGTTCGAATCGTGCAGGGAGTACCATTTAAGAAGCCCGATACAATGACTTTAAGAGTTTTTGTGTCGGGCTTTTTTATTTTCATGCATTTAGTGGTAATTCTATATAGAATTTAGCTCCATTTTCTGTATTTTCAGCATATAATTTACCTTTTAAGTTCTTCTCAATGATATTTTTACTCATATAAAGTCCAATACCAGTTCCTTGAGATTGGTGTTTTGTAGTAAAATATGGATCAAATATCTTTGGTAAAATATCATTAGATATTCCACCACCATTATCTTCAACAGAAATAATAGCGATATTGTTTTCTCTTCTACAGGTAATTTTAATCCATTTATTATTTATCTCTTTATCTTTTAAAACATCTTTGCTATTATTGATGATGTTTATTAATACTTGTGATAATTCACCTAAAACAATCTCTTTTTTTATAGGATCATCAATATGAAGATCAGTGATTATGTCAATGTAGTTATTAGTTAATGATGCATCAAGAATTTCCAATACTTCACAAATCCTATTTTGAATAATGATCTCTTTGAGTTCTCTTTTTTCTTTGATGAAATCTCTAAAGTGGTCAATGGTCGCAGAAAGGTGAAGTGATGTTTTTAATAAAGTGTCTAGATTTTTTATAGTATCTTTGGCATTAAATTGATCCAATTCAATTTGTATTTTTAAGCCTGATGCAACAGTACTGATTACACTTAATGGTTGTCTCCATTGGTGGGCAATATTACCGATCATCTCACCCATTTGTGCAAATTTAGCTTGTTCTAATAGTTTCATCTCTTGAAATCTATTTTTTTCGATCTCTTCTTCTACTCGTTTTTCTAAATTGTTATTCAATTCATTGAGTTCTAAAGTTCTTTTTTGTACTTCTTCTTCTAAATCTTCATTAATATTTTCAAGAGTATTTGAATAAAAATTAAATTCATTTTTAATACTATTAAAAAGTTTATATGAAAATATGGTTACAGCAAGTAAGAGTATTAAAGAAACAATGAATAATTGATAGTAGAGGTTTTGAACACTTTTATTATAGGCATCTTTTTCTATTTGAACCAAACTCTCTATATCATCCAAATATACTCCAGTACCAATGATCCAATCCCATCCAGGAATATGTTTAACAAAACTTACTTTTTTTACAGCTACAGTACTATTAGGCTTATACCAATAATAATCAAAAAAAGCCCCCTCTTTATTATTCAAAGCTGTTTGAGTCATTATTTTATTGATATAATTACCTTTTAAATCTTGTAACTCTTTTTCATTCTGTCCTATAGCCTCTTTTCTAAAAGGATGCATTAAAAGAGTATGATTGGTATCATGTATCCATATATAGCCATTGGTACCATATCTCAAAGTATCTAATCTTTCTAAAACTTCGTTTTGAACTTCTTTTTCAACATCATCATAATAATCACCAGTACCAATTACCCAATTGAGTTCAGGGATACTTTTTACAAAGACAACTTTTCTATACTCTTTATTGTCTTTTGTGTTTGGTTTTACAAAATAGATATTAGCAAAACCTTCTCCAGTTTGTTTTACTGTTTCATCATACAGCTTAACGAGTAATTGACCTTTTTTATCTTTAAATTGCGTCATATCTTTTCCAACGAATCTTTTTACTGGATGAATAACTGATTTTTTTGTATCTTTGTCATATACAAGATAATAGCCTCTTCCTTTAAAAAATCTCATTGGCGCTAATGCAATTGAGACAAGTTTTTTTAACTCTTCTTTAGTTTTTCCTTGATTCTCTTTAATTATATTTTCTATAATATCTGCAGCTTCATAAATCCTATTTTTTAGATTATTTTGGAGTTGTAGTTCTGTGCTTTTTTGTACATATTCAATTCGATTTGTAATTTGTAATAACTGAGTTTTAGAATATTCTTTTTCTTTTTCTATCAGTTTAGAGCTTAATTCTTTTGTATGATTTTCTTTAAATTCTTCAATAGAGTTATATATAATGAGAGTTAAACTAAATAAGATAGCTATAACTAAAATAGCTGGATATAAGAAAATGTCTTTTTTGATTTTATTTGCACTTTTTGCAATGTCGTCTTTTGAAAGAGTAAACACTATAAAACCTTATGTATATAAAATTATTCTATTCATTGTAGTCTTATGTTTCTTTTAATTATCTTAGTTATCAATATCTTTAGTTACCATAAATTAGATGTTTATAGTCTAGTATAGTTTTTTTTTCATGTGATTATTTATCTTTGGCTAGTTTTTTACTTTGTTATTCAACTACTTAGGTACAAAATATGTATATCGTAATAATAGTATACTAATATAAGGAAATTGAGAATGGCAAAAAACTTTGATCCAAATGATTTTTTTGATGATATATTTGTTAAAGATGTAGTTGAACAATTTCCTCAGCTAAAAGATTTTGATTATAGTATTGAAAGTTTGAATGAACAACTTACTAAAGTAAACTATGAAATTATGTCGCCAGAATATGAAGATAAAAAGTTTTCTAATATAGAAAACTATTATGATCTCTTAGTTGATAAGATTGTGTAAAGGAATCCCAAGAAGCTGAAATAAAGATAGGTAATGCCTTTCTTTGTTTTTTATAAGTTGAGTAATTTTTTATCTAAACGATATCTTGTAGATTGAATTCTCTTCTCATATTGGATAGTAAGGTATTTATTTTAGATTTATCTGCTTGATTTCTTGCTTTTTGTTCAAGTGAAGCAATATTTTTATGAAATCGTTCTAAAAATTTTAAAATATAGGTAGCTTTTTGCGTATGTGAATTAACGTGCGATCCAAGGTTAATAAGTTCTAGAACTAATTCTGTATAACCCAGAAATGCTGCATAATGTATTGGTAATACGCCAAACTTATCTTCTTTATTTAGTAGAGATTTGTTTTTTGAAAAAATGAGTCGTAAAATTTTAGTTCTTGCACTCCAGATAGTATTGTGAACCATATTTCTACCTCGATTGTCTATGGCATTGATATCTGAACCATGATCGACTAATATTTTTACAGTTTGTAGATCATTTTTTAAAATAGCTTTATGCAATACAATACCGCCAAAATCATCTCGTGAATTTACATTTGCACCTAATGATATCAAGACTCTTAATGATTCATAATATTGTTTGAGTTTTTTGTCATTAGTTGTGGTTTCATGTTCACTTAAAAGATAATACAAAACATTAAGACCGTTTTCACCTGTTTGGTTGATATCAGATCCAAAATATGAGAGTAATTTTAATATGGCTGTATTTCCATAAAGTGCTGCTTCAAAAAAATAAGGTTGATTTTGAGAATTTAATTGACGTAAATTTACCTCAGTATGTTGAAGGACATCTTTTAGTATATTCATATATCCATCATTGGTATCAGAAATATATTGTTTGAGTTCTAAGGGTATTTTTTTGTGGTTAGAAAAAAACAATTCAATATCGATCAATTTTTCTACTAATG
Organism: Arcobacteraceae bacterium; assembly: GCA_050304095.1. Lineage (GTDB taxonomy): Bacteria > Campylobacterota > Campylobacteria > Campylobacterales > Arcobacteraceae > JAYEFX01. The sequence continues at coordinate 7,178 of JBNLDA010000036.1, forward strand.
TCATCCCTTGACTATCAGGAATATTTGGATTTGAACCATAGTTTATTAATAACTGGATCATATCTTTATAACTGTTTCCTTTTAATGCTACAATCGCTAGAGGGGTTTCTTGGTTTTTATTAAGGATATTTGGATTTATATTATTTGCCAATAAAAATTCAAGTATATCAGCTCGTTCTGCTTCAATTGTTAAAGTTAAAGCATTGTGACCATTATGGTTTAGCTTTGAAGTATCAATATCATTTTTACATAAAAGATGTATGATTTTACAAATATAAGCATTATCTCCCATCTCTTCATCATTGAATAAAATCTTTACACATTCATGTAAAAGAGTATTACCATTTTTATCTTGGTCATTAATCAGATCTGGGAATTTTTCAATCAGCTTTTCAAAAATAGTGATTTGAGTTTCATTTCCACCTAAAAGATAAAAAAGAAAATTTTTTCCATAATCATCTTTGTAGGTTGGATCTAAATCATTTTTTATAAGTATTGATGCAATTTCACTATTTTGATAAGGGGTATCTAGATGAAAAATATTTTTATCTTCTTTATCTATAAGATTGAGTTCTATGTGTTCATCTAGTAAGACTTCTTCAACCATAGCAGCATTATCACTTAACACAGCATCAAAAAGAACATTCCTCCCATCTCTATCTATATTGTTAGCAATAGTAGTAGCTTTTCTCAATCTACAGTACGCATTGATTTGCCCATTTAATGCTGCTTCTTGTAAAGCAATTCTTTTATATTTATTGATATGATTAGCTTTAGCACCCAATTCTAGAAGAAGATTGATCATATCAACATGACCATATTGTGCAGCAAGACTTAATGGGGTGTTCCCTTCATTATCTTCCATATTTATATCTATGCCTTTAGTTTTTAACCACTTAACGGATTGAACACGATTTTGTGGAATCATAAGATGAATAAGATTTTGATTTTTTTCATTTATATAGTTAAGATTGATAGATTGGGATAAAGTTTGAACATTTTTTTCATTTAAAGGATTCGAATCAAGTGCATCGATAAGATCTTCAATGGTGGCTTTTTTGAATATACGTTTAAACATTATTGCATCTTTGTATGTACAGTTAACAAGTACTAACTGTAGTTTTAATTTATTATTTTACCTGAAATAAATTAAAATATACTTTAGTTTTATATTTGAATAAGATTATTATATTTATTTAAATACCATAAAATGGAATATCTACTGAAAAATAGAAATATAATTAAAAATTTACATTAAATTATTTTTTAGTTAGAGTGGTAATTTTATTATAAATATTACACCCTCTGGGGTATTATTGGCAGATATCTCACCATTAAGGGTTTCAGTGACTATTTTATAGCTCATATTCAAACCTAATCCAGTTCCTTGGCTTTGATGTTTGGTCGTAAAATATGGTTCATAAATATGATCAATCACATCTTCAGCAATTCCTCCACCATTATCCTCAACAGTGATAATACAATACGAGTCTTCTTTATAGCATCTAACTTTGATCCATTTTGGATTTTGATTTTTTTCTTTTAAAGCATCTTTACTATTGTTGATCAAATTCATCAATACTTGAGAAAGTTGACCAGATGATAAATAAGATTCAATTGGAGTTTGCATATTGAGTTCAGTGATAAGCTCAATGAAATTATTATTCAATGAAGCATCAAGGATATTTAATACATCAAGTATCTTTTCTTGTACAATAATATTTTCTGCCACATCTTTTTGTTTAATAAAATCTTTAAAATCATCAATAGTTGTAGATAAATGTTGAGTTGTATGCATAGTTACATCAATATCTTTAAATAGATCATCGTATTCTAAACCATTGAGTTCAAGTTTTAATTTTATCCCTGAAACAAGGGTACTAATTACAGATAGTGGTTGTCTCCATTGATGGGCAATATTCCCTATCATATCACCCATAGCTGCCATTTTAGATTGATGAAACAATATCTCTTTATTTGTTTCAAGATTTTTTTGAGTATTAATTAATTCTGTTATATCTGCGAGAGTTATTAAAAAAACATCATTATATTTGTGATGAGGAAGTTTTTCTGATTCTAATTTAAAATGACTTATGACACCATCTTTGTTTATGCATAATTTGCGGTTTGTTTGTGTCACCTGAAGATCCCATTCTTCATTTGGATTGATATATGTAGAATCATCAATATTAATTGTATAGTTACATAAACATTCATCATGCTGATTCAATTCTTCTATTGTAGAGTAATTTGGGAATAATTTGAAAAAACTGTAATTGGCATCTAATAAACCATGGTTTTTATCTCGAATAAAGACAATATTGGGATTTTTATCAAATAAAACTCTTTGATAATCTTTTAATTGTACAATCTCTTTGGTACGTTCTTCTACAGTTTTTTCAAGTTTTTGCGCGTATTTAGATTTATTGTAGAAGTAAGCACTAATAATGATAATTGCAAAAAGGGCAAATAAAGTAAATCCCAATATTTTGATAAAGATATCAATATTCTCAATATCTTTAGTATCAATATTTTTTAAATCGTCAAATATAATGATATAGGCCATATCTTCATTGAAAATATCTTTTATTGAATATCTTGTAATCAAATGGTCTGAAACGATCGCATAATCATTTATATATATAAATTTTTCTATATTTGATTGAATAATATTCATATATTGTTTATTGGCATTAAGATTGGCTACATAATATTCATTAACAAATTTTTTAGTGAAAGGTTTTTTGATTTGTGAAAAATATTTTTTATCTACTAGAATGACAGGATTAAATCCTTTGTTCTCCAGATTTTTAGCAATTGAATTCGTTTTGGCTATTACTTCAACTAGTCCTACGAATTTATTTTCTTTATACACTGGAACAATATTTTTAAAACTAAGATCAAATATCCCAACACTAACAAGACTTGTTGGTTGTGGATTTTTCAATAATGGTGGTAGTTCTTCTCTTATTATGGCTACATTATCGCCACTTTTTTTAGCCCAACTTCTATAGCGACTAATTCCTTCATTTGAAACTAAATGGATCCATATATTTTGTTGTTTTGAATATTTGGCCAGATCATCGATCAAAGGATTTAAATTGATTGGTTTATTTGGATTTTCAAGAAAATCGATAATATAGTTATTTTGAGATAATGACAAGGCCAAGGTAAGACCTTGTTGCTTTTGGTCTTCTATGAGTTGATCAATTTGTTCTTTTATTGTTGACGCAGTATGTGAATATTTATTTTGCATAAGTGTTTCAATACGTTCTTGATGAAAGATATTGACAATGACAACTAGAGATAAAATAATAATTACAATTATAAGATAAATAAGAAAATTTAATTTTTTAATCATAGAGAAGTATAGCATAAGTTTATATAATATTTTAACAGCTATAAGCCCTATATTACCGAAATAGTTGCAAATAAAACTTACAAATAAATTACATATATCTCTACTTTATCTAGGAATTCTTTTGATTAAGATTTGAGTTTGATAGTGAAAATAGCTCCCCTTAGACCATTTTCTACAAGAAGTTGTGAGTGCATATTATTTTCAATAATGATTTTAGACATATATAATCCTAATCCAGTTCCTTCCCCTTGATCTTTAGTGGTAAAGTATGGTTCAAATATTTTATTGATCAATTCTTCAGGAATCCCTCCTGCATTATCTTCAATTGATAAAATATTGTTATTGAGTTTAATGATAATCGTTGGATTATCGATCATTTTATCAACTAAAGCATCTTTTGCATTATTGATGATATTAAGTACGACTTGTTGGAATTCTGATTTATGGCCCAAGAATGAACAAGGATGTAGATCTAGTTGTAAAGTGATGTTGTTATCATCTAATTGAGCACTTTGCATATTGATAACACTTTCTACGGCACTTTTTACATCAAACTCAGATTTTGTTTTGTCAATTCTAAAAAAATTTCTAAAATCATCAATAGTTTTGCTCATAAAAAGTATCGTTTGTTTATTTTTTTCTACAAATTCTTCAATATATTCTGGTGTAATTTGTTCATTTTTATAAACTATTTTGATTTTTTGCATTCTAATAGAAAGCTCATTTAATGGTTGTCTCCATTGATGGGCAATTGCTCCTATCATCTCTCCCATTGAAGCTAATTTTGATTGATGTTGTAAAAGATTTTCTTGTTTTTTATTTTCCTCTTCAAGTTTTTTTATTTCTCGTAAATCTCTAGCAATGGTAATATAAAGATGTTGTTCTTCCAGAGCCATCTTTGTAACACCAATTGCTATAGGGATCATCGATTTATCGTGATGAACGGCATTGATATTATGCATCTCTTTGATCTGGTCTTCCATGATTAGTGTTGGAATAAGTAATTGAATATTTTTACCAAGAAGTTCATCTTTTGAGTAGCCTAAAAGATGGAGTGCTTGAGTGTTGATGTCTAGAATTAAACCCTCACTATTATTTACAATCAATGCATCAAACATATTGTCAAAAACTCTCTCTTTGAATTGTTCAGATTGTTTTATATTGTCAAAAGATTTTCGAATAATCATTAAAATAGGAATAAATACAAAAAAACCAGAGATAAAAAGTGCTAAAGTGAGTTGAAAGATATTTTCAAGTAATAAATCTTTGATGCTACTATTGATCACATAGCCAACTAAAACTTTTTCTCCAAAAAAGTCAATCACTCTACCAATAGTTGTATCACTTAGAATATAATAAGGTTGTTCATATATTTGCCAATTATTTAAGTTATGATAAGTACTATTTGTTTCAGCTTTTTTAGGAGGATCTTGATAACCACTCCATGCCCATTGTGGATCAAAATGTATTTTAAAATTTCCCTTACTATCGACCATAAATATTTTAAATGAATCTAATAGATCATTGGTCCAGCTTTGAGTATAAAGGTTCATTATAACAACACCAACCAATTGATCGTTATAATAAACTTTACGTCCAATTCGCATCGTTGGATTAAAAGGAACCTCTACTTTTTTGTGTTCGATATTGAGATCAAATTGTGAAAAGCCAATGTTATTCTTTGATAATTTCATAAAGTCAATGAAGTAATCTCTATGTGCTTTATTTTGAAGATCGGCATCTTGAATGATCTTCACGTTTCCTTTTTTATCTTGGTCAACTCTAATTTGTTCTTGGCCATTGATATCAATGAATCGTAATTGCATATAATCCCTATCTGATTTAGCAATGCTAGAAAAAAGATTTTGTAGTTGTGTTTTATCATTGTTTTCAAAATAGGATTTAAAATGTGAATGGCTTGAAAGCATTTCAACCATTTGTGAGCGTTTCGCTTTATAAAGATTGATCTCTTTATTTAAAAGTATATGAGGAGCATATGTTTCATTTACTATGGTTTCAAGTGATTTTTTATGAACATTTTGTGCATAAAGATATAGTGTGATCAATGCACATATTATACCTATGAGTAAGAAGATAAACAAATTTTTATAGGATTTTTTGTTGTTCATATTGACTCCAATAAAGATTATATACTAACCGAACTAAAAAACTAAATCAACAATGTGGTGGTTTTAGTTCGGGTATAGACATATTGAGATAGCTTATCTCTTTGAGTATGGATTGTCTAAAAGCATCAAGAGGTGTTCTAATTGAATAATATGCCCATCGCCCCTCTCTATGTACTGTTAAAAAACCTCCCTCTTTAAGAATTTTTAGATGTCGTGAAATACGGGATTGGATCATCTCAAAAGAGTTTTCTATATCACATACACAAACTTTACCGTTAACATCTATAAAATGAAGAATTTTCAATCTTGTTTCATCGTTGATCGAACCAATTGTTTTTAAAAAAATATCCACAAATTTCCTTTATAAAATGGCGTTGAAAATATATCCAACGCAAATAATGGCAAAGCCAACGATACTAAAAAAAATTGCTATTAATTTAGTATGCAATATTCTTTTTAGTATCATCGCTTCTGGAAGACTTAACGCTGTCACTGCCATCATAAAGCTTAGCGCACTTCCAAGTAGCATCCCCTTGGATGTAAGTACTTCTACTAATGGCATAATCCCTGCAGCATTATTATACATAGGAATTCCCATTAGCACTGCTACTAATACGCTATACCATGCATCACCTCCTGCATAAGTGGTGATGAAATCTGTTGGTACATATCCATGAATAAAAGCACCAATCCCAACCCCAATAATCACATAGATATAGATCTTTTTAAATATATCCATTGTGTAATCTTTAGCTTCTTTTATTCTTTGAGAAAGTGTTAATTTGATTTGCACTTCATCTAACTCTCCTTCAAGAGGTGTGACTGGAATCAAAATATATTTTTCAATATTTTTGATTTTTCCAATGAAATATCCACCTAAAATAGCTACTAAAAGTCCAAGACCTATATAAAGTAAAGTGATCTTCCAACCAAAAAGCCCAAAGAGCATTGCAATGGCAATTTCATTGTTTAGTGGAGCTGAGATCAAAAAACTAAAGGTTATCCCTATTGGAATTCGTGCTTGCATAAATCCAAGAAAGAGAGGTATTGCAGAGCAAGAACAAAATGGGGTAATGATTCCAAAAAGTGCAGCAATGATATTACCAGTAAATTCCGATCGGCCTTGTAAAAAATAGCGAACTTTTTCGGTGTTGAAGTAAGTTCGCAAAAAACTTACTGCAAAAATAATTACCAATAAAAGGATAAATATTTTGATCGTATCATAAAAGAAAAAGTGTACGGCATGCGTAAGCAGAGCATCCTTAGACATATTGAATAGATCATAGACAACATAATCACTAAGTGTTTCAAGCCAATCAAACATTATTTATCCTTTTGTAACTCTTTCATAAACTCAACTGCATTATCTCCTCGTAGATAATCAGCCACTTTGAGTAAGCCATCATTCAAATATCTTGCGTTATATCCTTTCATTGTAAGATATACTCTTGCAATGTTTGCTCTATCATTATGTGGACAAGCAGTTATGATAAGCTTATCTTTTGGAAGTTCATTGAGTCTATTTGGAAGCTCATTCAAAGGAATATTTTTTGAAAATGGCATATTCCATGCTTGAAACTCCTCTTTGAATCTAATGTCAATTAAAACAGCCGTTCCATCTTCAATCATATTCAGCATTTCTACTGATTTTATTTTCATATCTTTTCTTTCTTGCAGATCAAAAGAGAGAAGATACATATCAAAATCTTTAGGAGTTAAATTAGTTCCCAATAAAGATACACTAAAAAGTATTGCTACCAAAAGAACTTTTTTCATTAATTTTTTCCGCTATCATCACTTGAAGAATCTTGCATTAGATCAATGACTTCTTGGATATTAAGCAGTTTGCCTGTACTTTTAACCACCCCATCGATCACAAGTGCTGGAGTGCTTACAACGTTGTATTTCATAATTTCCATGATATCTTCAACTTTAACTATCTCGTGAAACCCGCCCATTTTTGATACAGCCTCTTTTACAACATTTTCTAAGGCTTTACATTTTGCACACCCTGTGCCTAATACTTCAATTTTCACTTTATTCTCCTAGTGCTATTTTTATTTGCGGTAATAAGATTTCCTCAATCTGTTTATAGGTATCTTCAAAGGCTTCAAAACCTTTTCCATCAGGGTCTTCAAAACCTACATGAATTTTTGCAATTGGTTTGGGAAACATCGGACATGTTTCATGAGCATGGTCACATACTGTTACCACTAGATCATACTCATTATCAATAACTG
>JBNLDA010000037.1:0-14904 GCA_050304095.1 Arcobacteraceae bacterium
TTTTCTCTTTGGCATTTTTAATAACATTAACTAAAATAGATCTATCTGCTTTAGTCATTTCAAGACTATCTTTGAATAATAATCCTTGTATTTTAATATTATTATTTGTTTTTAAAAACTTTTCACAAATTTTTTCTATAGCTTTATTGTTTTGAGATACTTCCAATTGTCCGTTGATCGGGTTATAAATTTTGTTAAATGTTCCCCCAGTATTTAAAATAAGTATCTCTTTCATTGTTATTTTTGCCTTTGTTAAATATAGATATGGTATTATATCTAATCAATACAAAAAATTACGGGAGAGTTAATGGCATATACAAATGTAGAGATGCTTAAAAATGTCACGGTTCTATATGTAGAAGATGAAAAACCTTTAAGAGATGTAACTACACATATTTTACAAGGATTTACAAAAACTCAATATATAGCTCAAGATGGAATTGAAGGACTCAATCTATTTAAAGAACATCAAGATGAAATTGATATTATTATCACTGATGTCAATATGCCAAATATGAATGGGTTAGAGATGACCAAAGAGATCAAAACGATCAATCCAAACATCCCTGTAATTGTTGCAACTGCTTTTTCAAATACTGAATATTTATTGGAAGCAATTAACTTAGGTGTTGATAAATATGTACTCAAACCAGTTGATATGAAAAAGCTTTTACAAGTTATGAATCAATCATTACTGTATCATGAATTAAAAGAACTTTATACAGATGGTTTAACCAAACTTGGAAATAGAAACTTACTAAAAAAAGACCTTGAAAATACTCCAAAAGACCTTATGGCATTGATCAATATTGATAAATTCTCAACTATCAATGATCTATATGGTGAAGAAAATGGAGACAAAATATTAAAAGATTTTGCAAGACAATTGAAAAAGTCATTTGATCCAGAAGAATATCAATTATATAGACTTGAAGCAGATAAATTTGCAATCATTGCAAAAGACTTTGATAAAGATGTAGAAAAATTTAAAGAAGAATGTGAAGAATTTTCAAAAGTAATAGATACTTTGTATCTTGATATTGAAGGGACTGAAGTCGATATCAATATCACTATTGGTATTGCAAAAAGTGAGCATAGTGATGCCTATGTACATACTCAAAGAATGATTAGTTATGCTAGAAAGAAATTTGAAAGAATTATGATCTATGATGACTCATTTAATATTAAAGAATCTTTCCAAGAAAATATTATTTGGGTAAAGAAAATTAAAAATGCTTTAGAAAATGATCAATTTCAAGCCTATTTTCAACCAATAGTAAATTCAAAAACACAAGAAGTTTATAAATATGAGGCATTGATTAGATATATAGAAGAGGATGGAACACCAATAGCTCCATTTTTCTTTTTAGATATTGCGAAAAAATCGAAGCTTTATTCTCAGATTATTCGGGTGATGCTAAAAAAATCATTGCATATTATTAAAGAAAAAAATGTGAGAGTATCGGTTAACATTTCTTATGAAGATATTGCATCTGAGGAAACATTTAACTTCATTAAAAATTTATTAGAAGAAAATAAACAATATACATCACAACTTGAATTTGAGATCTTAGAATCTGAAGCTATTGAAGATTTTGCAATCGTAAAAACATTTATTGATATGATCCGATCATTTGACTGTAAGATCGGAGTGGATGATTTTGGAGCTGGATATGCCAACTTCAATATGCTTGTAAGCTTAAAAGTTGATTTTGTAAAAATTGATGGATCTTTGATCAAAGATATTTGTAAAGATACCAACTTTGAAACGATCGTTGGAACGATCGTGGATGTATCACACAAGATTGGTTTTGAAACAGTTGCAGAATTCGTTAGTGATGAAGATGTTTATGAAAAAGTCAATTCACTTAATGTTGATTTCTGTCAAGGATATTATTTTAATCCACCACTACCATACGATCAAGTATAAGTAATTAGTTCATCCAAGAACTAATTACTTCTTCTTTATTGTATAAAGAAGCTTTGTTTAAAGCTGCTTGAGCTATTGCGACAAGTTGTTTAGCTGCTACTTGTAGATCATCATTGATAATGAAATAGTCATATTTATCAAGTGAATTAATCTCTATTTTTGCATTGCTAATTCTTTTTTGTATTACATCTTCACTATCCGTGGCTCGGCTTGTTAATCTTTTTTCTAGTTCAGTGAGTGTTGGAGTTGTGATAAATACTGAAGTGATAAGGTGATCAAGTTTTTCTCTAGCGATATCATGTCCTTGAACATCAATATCAAAGATCACTAATTTTCCCTCTTCCACAGCACGCATTATAGGCTTTAGAGAAGTTCCATAATAGTTGTCATGTACTTGTGCATATTCTAAAAAGTTTCCTGCTTGAATATCATGCATAAATTCTTCTTTTGATACAAAGTAATAATCAACTCCATCTTGTTCACCCTCGCGCATTGGACGAGTAGTTGTAGATATTGAAAAAGAGTAGTTATCTATATTTTTGTAGACCTCTTTGAGAAGTGAAGATTTTCCACATCCGCTAGGTCCAGATAAAATAAGAATCGCTCCAGACATTTTAATCCTTGAGTTTGATATGTAAATTAACATCATGACCTTCAGTTAAATGGTCAATAATATTTTGATCAAGTCTTTCTAATAATGGTCGTAATTCATTCATGGCAAATTGGTTTAAAGTAAGTTCTATCGTTTTACTTTCTTCATTAACATCATGTGTAAATTCATATTCTTTTACATCATCAATTGCTTTATCAATGATATGAGCTAGGTCTTGCCAATCCTCTTTTGAAAGATCTTGGGCAGAAGTGATATTGATCTTTTTAAATAAATCTTCATTTGATTTAAGCATTTTTTGAATTTTACTTAATTCTTCAGTATCAAGAACTGTTTTTGAAGATTTCGATTTCTCTTCATATTCAAATGGGTCGAGTTTAATAATTGATTCATCATCTTCTTCGTCATGTACATCATTAATTGTACCAGCAATCTCATCAGCTAAGTCATTGAGATAAACTATTGATGGATCATTCATTGGGTCATCAATCTCTGTATCTAGATCATAATCTTTATTTTGAGCATAACTTGAATGTTGTTTATTGTGTAATTCTCTTTCTTCAATAATTTTGATTTGTTCTGCTAAAATGTTTTCTAGTTGCGTAGGTAGAAATGGACGGTTGATGACAAAGTCTTTTGCTTTTTCGAAAGGGAGATCCTCATTAGTAATAGCTCCCAATCGTTTTGAATATTGTTTAATCAAATTAAAATGATCATCGATAAATGGTTGATCAACAATAATAAAATCTGCAGTTTGATTGATATAATTTGTATCTGTTACCGTAAGATTATAGTTGTATTTTCCACAAATCAGGGAAAAGATCTTTATGATTACAGATTCTTTAGTTACTAATATTATATCGATCATTTTAATTTAATTAACTCCATATTCTCTAGTTTGTACACTTCATCACAAGTTTGGGCAAGTTCTTCTTCATGAGTAACCAAAATCATACTACTTTGGTTCTCTTTTACAAAGTTGAACATTGTATACATAACTTCGTGTGCAGTTGTTTGGTCTAAATTTCCAGTTGGTTCATCTGCAAATATCACTTTTGGTTTTTTACTTAAAATTCTTGCAATAGATAGTCGTTGTTGTTGTCCACCACTCAGTTCTCCTACTGCTTGATGTATCACATGATCAATTTTCAATGTTCTCAAAAGTTCATGATCGATTTCAATACCACTTAAGTGTTCTGCTATCATAAGATTTTCCAATGCATCAAAACCTCGAAACAAATAGTGTGCTTGGAAGATTATACCAAAATCTTTTCTTCTTACGCTTAAAAGTTGCTCTTTGTTAAGTGAATATAATGATTTTTCATTATAAAGAACTTCTCCACTATTTGGTTTTAATAGAGACGATAAAATATTCAACAATGTTGATTTTCCACTACCACTTACACCAATGATAGCAATAGTTTTGCCTTGTCGTAAAGTTAGATTTATATTATGAAAAAGGGGATAGTCAAAATTATGAGTTAAATTTTTTGTTTGTAGGAGGATTGGGGTTAGGTTGTCAGCATGTGAATTTTGATGATTCATAGCATAACAACCTTTATTAAGACTTTCTTCTTAGTTACCCATTTGAGCCGCAACTTCTGCTGCGAAATCTTCTTCTTTTTTCTCGATACCTTCACCAAGTTCGAATCTTACATACTCAACGATTTTAATTGATGCATCACAAGCATTGATAGCTTGTTCAACAGTCATTGAATCATCCATTACATAAGTTTGAGATAATAATGCGTGAGTTTTATCTAATTGAGTGTTATCCTCAATCCATCTACTGATTTTACCAGCAACAATATTGTCGATGATTTTTTCTGGTTTACCTTCAGCAATTAATTCTTCTTTCATTCTTACTTTAGCTGCATCAATTGCTTCTTGAGTTAATTGTTGTTTAGAAACGAATTCTGGAATATTTTTAAGAGGTTTTCCAAGTCTTACTAGCTCTTCATTCTCTTTTTCAATATCTGCAATAATCGCTTTATTTTCTGATTCGATGAATTCTGCATCTAAATCTTCATAAGAAATAACCGTTGGTTTCATAGATGCTGCATGCATAGCAACTTTTTTCAATAAATCAGTTGCTTTTTCTTTCGCTGCATCATCACAAGTTGCTGCTAATACAACACCAACTTTACCCATGTGAACATAACCATTAACAACACCATTATCAGTTGAAATAGTTACCATTTTTCTTGCAACGATATTTTCACCAATAGTAGCAATTTTACTATTGATGTATTCTTCAAAGCTTGTACCGTTGATTTCAGTTTTCATTAACTCTTCAGATTCACTTACTCCAGTTGCTTGAACGTGAGCAGTTACTTCTTTTGTTAATCCAATGAATTGATCATTTTTAGCAACGAAGTCAGTTTGAGAATTGATTTCAGTCATAGTTGCTTTTGTGCAATCATCATTAACTAAAATAGTGATTAAACCTTCAGCAGCAACATTACCACTTTTCTTAGCAGCTTTTGCTAGACCAGATTCTCTAAGATATTTCATCGCTTCATCAATGTCACCATTACATTCATTTAAAGCATTTTTACAATCAAGCATTCCTGCACCAGATTTTTCTCTTAATTCTTTGATAAGTTTTGGAGTAGCACCTGCCATTGATTATTCCTCAGTTTTAGTTTCTTCAGCTGCATTAGCTTCTTCAGCTACTGCTTCTTCAACAACTTCATTCATCTCTTCTTCAGTTGCTTCAACAGTTTGCTCAACTTCTTCACCATTCGCTTCAGCGTATGCTGCTTTACCTTCATTCATAGCTGCTGCCATTTCATTACAGAATAATTGAATTGATCTAATCGCATCATCATTTCCTGGAATTGGTAAATCAACTACATCTGGATCACAGTTTGTATCGATTGGAGCAACAACAGTGATTCCTAATCTTCTAGCTTCTGCAATTGCAATTCTTTCTTTAGCAGCATCTAAAACAAACATCATATCTGGAAGTTGTTTCATATCTTTGATACCACCAAGGTAAGCTTCTAATTTTTCTTCTTTTCTAGAAAGCATCAATGCTTCTTTTTTAGTTAAAAGAGCAAATTGACCTTCTTCTCTCATTTTTTTAATAATTTCTAATTTTCTAATTGATTTTTTAATTGTACCATAGTTAGTAAGCATACCACCTAACCATCTGTGGTTAACATATGGCATACCACAATCTAATGCAGCTTTTTTAATAGATTCACTTGCTTGTCTTTTCGTTCCAACGAACATCATTGTTTGACCTTCAGCAGCTCTATCTCTAACAACAGTATATGTATATCTAAAATATCGAAGTGTTTTTTGTAAATCGATAATATAAATGTTCTTTCTTACACCGAAAATGAATTTTTTCATTTTTGGGTTCCATCTTCTTGTTTGGTGTCCGAAGTGTACACCACACTCTAATAGGTCTTTCATTGTAACCATACTAGTCTCCTTGTTTGTGTTTATTAAATTTTATGGGTTTTAGCCTCTGTGTCCCTTAATACTTTCGTACAACCCATTTCAAAGGATTGACACATGTGAGGTACTCATTCTGTGAATAAGAGACGCGATTATACTTAAAGGAATATTAAATTTAGTTTAAGCAAAGACGACAAATTGTTTGTTGATTTAATAAAAATATTATATGTTTCCGTGTAGAATGTAGATAATAAAATTTTGAAAGAATAAAGTAATGATTGATAAACATTTGCTAAAAACATTAACTATACTCTATGTTGAAGATGATGCATCTATACGAACAAGTATAAATAATATTCTTCAATCAATTGTTAAAGAAGTTATTTTAGCTCATGATGGGCAAGATGGATTAGAAAAATTTAATAATAGCAAAAACATCGATATTGTAATAACTGATATTAACATGCCACGTATGGATGGTTTGACCATGTGCGATAATCTGAAAAAGATTGATTCAACTGTCCCTGTAATCGTTACCACTGCCTATAATGATAACGACTTTTTATCACATTCAATAGATATTGGAATTAATGCTTATTTGATGAAGCCCGTTGACGCTTACAAATTAATTGAAACGATTTTAAAAGTAGCAGAACCATTGTTCTTAAGAAGAGAATTGGAAATTGCAAATAAAGAACTTGAAAAAAGAGTATCAACTGAAATTGAATTGAATTTACAAAAAGATGTATTAATCCAAGAGATCGTTGAATTTCAAAAAAATATGCTTGTAGTATTCGATCATCATGGTATTCCTTTATTTGCCAATAAGATGTTCATGGATCTATTGTATGTTAAATCTATCGAAGAGCTTGTTGAAAAATATGGAAATCTAGAATCTTTATTTATAGAAAATGAAGAGTGTTTTTATCCAACTAATTATGATAATGGAAAAATATGGATTGAAAATATTTCTGCACTAGAACCCAAAGATAGAGTGGTAATGTTTTTAGATATGGAAGGATTCATTCCAAAAGCTTATTTGGTAAATGCTCATTATAATGAATCAAGTGCCCATTGGATCTGCACATTCTCTGAATTTACTGATATTGCTATTGAGAAAAAAATGTTTAAGGATAAAGCATATACAGATGAATTAACTCAAATAGCCAATAGAGCAAAATTTAATTTGGATTTTGATAAATGTTTTAATAATATGAAATCTGATCCTAGTGCTATTTGTTCACTGATAATGTTTGATATCGATCATTTCAAAAAATTTAACGACACCTATGGACATGATATCGGCGATAAGATTTTAATCAAACTAGCAAATTTAGTAAGTTTGAATATTCGGCAAAATGACCTTTTTGCCAGATGGGGTGGGGAAGAATTTATGGTCTTACTCCCTGGAACAAAACTAGAAAATGCCACAAAAGCTGCAGAACACTTAAGAGAAACTATTGATCAGTATGTTCTTTTTGAAGAACAAAATGTGACCTGTAGTTTTGGAGTGACTCAAGTTTTATATGAAGATTCAAAAGAATCTGCACTCAAAAGAGTTGATGATGCTTTATATCAATCAAAAGAAGAGGGTAGAAACAGAGTTACAACTCTTTAACTTCTTTATTTTATAAGTTTTTGGATTGCAAGTGAGCACATATGTAATCCAAAACTTCCAGTCACTCCTATAAAACTTCCCATATCTTTACATTTTGGAATTTCAGAAGAAAATATTACTTTAAAATTCTTTTTAAATCCCTCTTTTTTGAGCTCTTCACGAATCTTTTTCGCAAATGGATCATTGTGTGTTTTAAATATATCTATATATTCTATTTTAGATGGATCGATTCTTTTGGCACTTCCGGTGGTTGAGATCAGTTTTTTATAAAACTTTTTAATTAAATGGACTTTTGGTCGTATATCATCAATTGCATCCAGAATCAAATCATATTGATCAAAATTGTGGTTGTCGATAAATTCTTTGGTAATTTTTGTTTGTATAGGAATGATACCTGGATACAGTTGTGCTAATTGTTCAACTTTGTAGATCCCTAAAGTATCAGAACCAATTTGTCTATTTTGATTAGTTGCTTCATATTGATCAAAATCAACGATAGTGATATTTTGTACTCCTGAACGATATAAACAATCTAAAGCATGTCCACCTACACCACCAACACCTAAGATAATGATCTTACTGTGTTGTAGTTTCTCAAAATTATCGCCAAAAAGTTTTTTACATCTATCAAATCGCAATGAATCCCCTTTATTTGTTGAAGTTATTATAATATTTAATAGGTAAATCTACACCACTTTAGTTATATTATGATAGAATTATTGCAAATAAAACGAAGGAATTTTATGGATAAGGAACCAATGACACGTTCAGGTTACAATAAGTTAACCGCTGAATTAGATCATTTAAAATCAAAAGAAAGACCAGAAACTGTTATAGCTCTTGATGAAGCAAGACAGTTGGGAGATCTAAAAGAAAATGCTGAATATCATGCTGCAAAAGAAAAATTAAAGATTATTGATGCACAAATTGCAGAGCATGGATCAATGTTGGCTAAATCTATTGTAATCGATCCAGCAACATTGCCACACCATAAAGTAAGTTTTGGTTCAACAGTACAATTAATAGATTGTAATACAGAAGAAGAGTTTACATATTCTATAGTTGGAGCAATTGAAGCCAATCCGGAAAAAGGATTGATCTCTTTTAATTCTCCGTTGGCAAAACAACTTTTAGGAAAAGAAGCAGGTGATGAGTTCAAAGCACAATTACCTGCTGGAGTCAAAGAATATGAAGTTGAGGCAGTATATTATAAGGAATTGGATCTATAATGATTAATGTAGCAATAATTGGTGCAAGTGGATATACAGGATTAGAATTAGTTAAGATTTTATTGAATCATCCCAAATTCAATATCAATTATATAGCTAATAGTGAAGGGGAGGTTAAACTATCACAACTCCATCCAAGTTTGCAAGATGTGATTGAAATGGATGTAAGTAAAGCTAGTGCTATCGATGTAGCGCTTAAAGCTCAAGTTGCTTTTTTAGCACTTCCACATAAGACATCTATGCAATTTGCTAAAGAATTATTAGCATCTGGAGTAAAAGTGGTCGATCTTTCTGCAGATTATAGACTTGAACTAGATACTTATGAAGAATTTTACTGTCCACATGAAGATAAAGCAAACCTACCTCAAAGTGTCTATGGATTACCTGAATACTATTCAAATCAATTAAAAGAGAGTTCATTGATTGCTAACCCTGGGTGCTATCCCACAGCAACACTGCTAGGACTATTACCTTTTGTTCCTTATTTAGATGAAAGTTCACCAGTGTTTATCGATGCAAAAAGTGGTGTAAGTGGTGCAGGAAAAAAATTGAGTGATACTACTTCATTTGTTACAATCAATGAAAATATTTTTGCATACAATCCTATGAAACATAGACATGCTCCAGAGATTAAAGAAAAGGTACAGAAGATTCAAAATGTTGAATTGAATATTAATTTTGTTCCACATTTGATTCCTGTGACACGAGGTATGTTAGTTTCAATCTATGCAAAATTGAAACAGGATATTGATCCAATGAAAATTTTGCAAGAGCAATATGAGAATGAACCATTTGTACGATTGAGAAATACTCCTGTTGATATTAAATCAACTGCAGGTACAAATTTTTGTGATATCTATGCAACAAAAAATAATGATGCTTTATTTATTAGCAGTTCTATTGATAATTTATTAAGAGGTGCTAGTTCTCAAGCAGTTGTTAACGCAAACATAATGTTTGGTTTTGATGCTGGATTAGGGATTAATAATATCGCCTATGTCCCGTAAATAAAAATATTAAGTCGATTTTAGATAAGATTAACTTATTTGTGAAAAAAGGAAAATAGATGTTTTTTGGTAATAATAAAGAGTTAGAAAATAAACTCAGTGAATCGCAGGAAGCTTTAGTTGAAGCAAATGAAACACTTAATGATGTTCAAAATGAAAATACACAATTGAAATCTCAATTAGAAGATCAGATCAATGAAAATCAAAGTTTACAATTCAAAATACAACAGTTAGAAAAACAACTTGCCCAAAAAGAAGAAACAGTGAGTGTTCAAAACAATGATGTTGAAGAATATTTACAAAAACTTTTCCACAATGAGAACAAACATCTTAAAAGTAGTTTATTGGATATCCAAGGAAATATTGCTTCTTCAACAGAGATGTCAAGAGAGAGTTTAAGTACCTCTTATGAAATTAAACAAATCTACAGTGAAGCTTCAGGAGATTTGGATTATATCGTTTCAAATATCTCTGGGCTTGATTCACACGCAAAAGAAGTCAATGAAGTAGTAACACAACTTGATGAAAAGGCCAAAAATATTACTGAAGCAGTATCTATGATTCACAATATTGTTTTACAAATTAACATTTTAAGTTTAAATGCTGCCGTTGAAGCTGCTACTGCAGGGGAAGCTGGAAAAGGATTTGCTGTTGTTGCCCAAGAAGTGAAGAATCTAGCAAATAAAACAGCAGAAGCAGCAAAAAACATTGAAGAGGTAACTTCAACGATCCAAGAATCAGTAATACAAACAAATGATAAATTTAATGCTATTTCTGATGTAATTGAGCAAATTGCACAAAAAACAGATTCTTATTCTACTGGAATTGCTTCAGTTATGGACAAATCAAATGATAGCTTTAATAAATTAGCTGGAATTACCGATAGAGTATTTATGAGTTTAGCAAAACTAGATCATGTTATTTGGAAGGTTAATACATACTTAACGGTAGCCCAAAAAGAACCAGCATTTGAATTTGTTAATCACAAAAATTGTAGACTTGGTAAATGGTACAATGAAGGTCTAGGAAAAAGATATTTCAGTGCTACGCCTAGCTATTCTAAGTTAGATCTACCACACTCAAAAGTACATAATGCAACCCATAAAGTATTTGACGCTGTTGATCATCATACAGTTCAATATACTGATGCAATTGATGCACTTGAAGAGATGGAACAAGCGAGTTATGAAGTATTTAATTTATTAGATACAATATTGCATGAACGAGGTTAGATTAAAACAAGAAGCAATCTTTATTGCTGACAGTCATTATAATAAATTTAATAGAATAGAATTACTAGAATTTTTACAAACTTGTTCTGCACCTCAAATAGTTCTTTTAGGGGATATATTTGATTTTTTATGTGGACAAGTTGACTTTTGGATAAACCAAAACCAAGAGCTTATCAATATTATAAATCAATTGGCTAAAACTAAAGAGATCTATTTTTTCGAAGGGAATCATGACTATAATTTAAATTCATTATTTCCAGAAGTGATAGTTGTTCCTAGAAAAATGCAACCCTTGATCGTGCATATTGGTGAAAAAAAATATGCGATCGCGCATGGAGATATTTTTACCAATTTTGGATATAACCTGTATACAAAAATCATTAGAAATCAATTTCTATTACAATTTTTGAATTGGATCGATTATAATCATTGGCTTACAAGAACGATAGATACTTGGTTGCATCAAAAAAATATTTGTACGACAATGGATGATTTTGAGAGTTTTGCAAAAAAACGCTTAAATGCATATCGAGATTTTGATATTGATGGGGTGATTGAGGGGCATTATCATCAAGGTGAAATCTACGAAGGTTATATCAATATCCCTTCATATTTTTGTCAAAAACAAAAATATGGTATAATTGATAAAAATTATGAAATAAAATGGATGTAGAATGGACGATCTCTCACAAGTACGTTTTTTAGCAAAAGAGTGTACCGCTTTAGTTGTTGAAGATAGCCAAATTTTACAAAAGCAACAAAAACAATTTTTATCTAAATTGTTCAAAGAGGTTTATTCAGCGAATGATGGGAAAGAGGGACTTGATACCTTTATAGAAAAAACACCAGATGTCGTTTTTACTGATTTGAATATGCCTAAATTAAATGGTCATGAGATGATTGAAGAGATATTCAAAATGAATCCAAAAACTCAAATTATTGTTGTTTCAGCCCATACAGATACCAATACTTTATTAGAATCATTTCACTTAGGAATTGCTGATTTTATTCCAAAACCTATCAATTCTGAATTATTATTACATACATTAGTTAGAGTATTGAAAAAACTTGACAAAACTCATGAAATAAATATCAATAATTCTTTTTCTAATAATGAAGAGCTTAATGAAGCACTTTTTAACATTAAAACAAACAAGATCAAAGTAAATTTGATTAATGATTATCAAGGGATTCCAATCAGCCACCAAGGTTTGATAATAGAATATTATGATAATTCAATAGAGATACATACGACTGATATTCAAACCTATGTTATATCACTTAAAAAAGAAACATTTATAGAATCAGAAAGTTTACCTAAAGTGATTTATGGTGAATTGGATTATACTGATATCAAACGAAATAAAGTAGTATTGAAAAATGTTCAATTTGTTGATACATCAATCAAAGATAGACAAGATATAAGAGTGGTGCCAAATGAAGATTTTAAATTTGTAATCAATGATTCTAAGGGAAAACTTGAACCGAAAGTTGTGGATCTATCTATCAAGGCGATTGCAGTACAGATGCAAAGTGTTCCAAATGGTTTTGAAATAGGGAAAAAAGTAGCTTTAAGTATTGCAATTGAGCAAAAACATAGTTCTACATTTAATGTAAAAAGTAAAGACTATATAGGTATTTTTGGCACAATAATTATTTTAGAAAAAAAGTCAGACGAGATATTTGTTGTATTTTCACTTGATATTAATAAAAGTGATCAAGATATAATCTCTAAGTATATTTATAATAGAGAACTACAAATAATTAAAGAATTAAAACAAAAAATTGTTAAGTAGCCATTGTAGATAAATTGGATATTATTCGCATAGAAATTGGATTGAGATGAAAGAATTGGTACAACTAAAAGAAAAATTATTTAACTATAGAGTATTATTTGTTGATGATGAAGTTGAAGTACGTGATGGTACCGCAATGATCTTAAAGAAATTTTTCAATATAGTTGAACTAGCTAGTAATGGAAAAGAGGGATTGGAAAAATTCCAACAAGATCGATATGATATTATTATCACTGATGTAAAAATGCCAATTATGAATGGGTATGAAATGATCAATGAAATAAAAAAAGTTGATCCAAATGTTTATATAACTTATATCTCTGCAGATAGAGAGATCGTTGATCAAATAGAACAAAATTCCAATGTTTATTACACCAAACCAATTACTTATGATGATATTCTAGATATATTAAAAAATATCGTATCACATTTTGAAAGATAAAGAGTAAAATGACCAATACCATATACATACTTATTATTGCTGTAATAGTATTTATTATAGGAGTTTTTGTATTTAAACTTTTAAATAAAAATAATATTGAAGAGATTGAAGAACAACAAGCCTTAGCAAAGTTTCATTCTGCATTGAAAAAAATACAAATGCCAAAAGTGATTAGTGAAATGAATCATAAAGATTTAAGGTCTTATGGAGAAGATTTACTTAAAACGTACAAAGCTATAGGTTATCATGATAAGAAAAAACATGAACTAGAAGAGATAGAATGGAACTCATGGGAAGTTTCAATTATTATTCAAATGTATAAAGAGGATTTTGCTTTAACAGTACCACAATATAAAGAGATATTTCCTAAATATTTAGCAGATAATACCGTGCATAGTTTGGAGACGAAATTACATCCTATATTTAATAAATATAGTAAAGAGATCACATTAACTGGAAGTGAAAAATATCTGAAAGATACTGTAATATGGTCTAGTTATGAAATGAGTGTTTTACTTTTATTTCTTGCAAGATACCAACATAAACATCTTGGATAATTTATCTTTTTCTTTTTTTGTAAAAAGCAAGAACTTTAATCACTAATTTTCTAAAGATATTTACTGTATTTCTAAAAAATCTAGTTGTATAAGTAACATCAGCATTGGTCACACTTTCCCCAATATTGACATCAAGTGCGTCTGATTTACTCATAGATAGAACTTGTGAATGGTATACACTTCTATGCCCTGTCATTAGAAATGCAATGATAATTGATAATGCAGCATAATGTAAAACATTTCCACCAAAAAGCTCAACGGTAAGTATCATTGCTGCAATTGGAGCATTGGTAGTTCCAGCTAAAACACTTACAAACCCTAGGGCAGCAAAAAGTGGTATAGAAGCATCTATTATATGCCCAAAAAGATTTCCACTAGTTGATCCTATATAAAATATTGGAGTAATCACTCCACCACTACCTCCACACGCTAAGGTGATAGAAGTATATAATGTTTTAAAAATAAAGGTGTACCATGGAACAGAGTTATAATCAACTTGACTTTGAGATAATGCTTGTTGAATGGTACTAAATCCTAGACCTAAATATTTTTCTCCTACAAATAAAGTTACGATGACTAAGAGTAGACCACCTAAAAATGCTTTAAGTAGATAATTAAGGTTAATTTTTTTTACATAGCTTTGAATAGTGCGAAATACAGTTATAATAAAATCAGCAATAAGACCAAAAAATATCCCACCTAATATTATTTTGATAAGAAGTTCTAAATTAAATGTGTGCATTGAAAAAAATCCAAGTTGATAGTATGTATAACTTGCACCTAAAAACTTAGCAACATAAAAAGCAGAGAATCCTGCAATAATTGATGGGAGTAGTACATCATATAATAGTGCTCTTATAAGAAGTATCTCTACTCCAAAAATAGCTCCAGCCATAGGAGTACCAAAAACGGATGCAAACCCAGCACTGATGCCACAGATGACTATTTTTTTTCGATCTTTATCTTTTAATTGAAATAAACTAGCAAGGCCAGATGCAGCTGCGGCACCAACTTGAGCAGATGGCCCCTCTTTTCCGACTGAACCACCTGAAAAAATTGTTAAAACTGTGGCAAA
>JBNLDA010000038.1:0-14885 GCA_050304095.1 Arcobacteraceae bacterium
GATTGATGAGCGGCATGTTTTCCTGTACGCATACCAAATACGATCAATTCCAATAATGAATTTCCTCCAAGTCTATTAGCTCCATGTACACCTGTACTTGCACACTCTCCACAAGCATATAATCCTTCTAATGTTGTTTGTCCATCAATATCTGTTTTAATACCACCCATTGTATAATGAGCAGCTGGATGAATTGGTATCAGATCATTTTCCATTTTTAAATGACAAAATTCTTGTACTAATCTATTTTCTTGAGGCATCGCTTCATTGATCTTTTGCGCTCCCAAATGTCTCAAATCCAAAAATACTTGATCACCCTCTTTTATTTTTGATAATATCGCTCTAGCAACAACATCACGAGGTTGCAGTTCATCAACAAATCGCTGTTCATTTTGATCAACTAGGTAACCACCTTCACCTCTTGCACTTTCACTAATCAATATATTATTCGTATCAAGTGTAGTCGGATGAAATTGAACAAACTCCATGTTTTTTAATTTTACACCAGCCTTATAAGCTACAGCTATCCCATCTCCAGTACTTGCATATGAATTTGTAGTAAAGTTATGGTAAAGCCCACAATATCCACCTGTAGCTAAAATTACTTTTTTTGCTAGAAATTCTTCAATTGCGCCATTACCAATATTGAGTGCGGTGATTCCTTTGACTTTTTGATCTTCAACAATTAAACTTAATAAAAGACGTTCATTTTTAAAAGTTATTTCATTTTTGATCGCTTGATCATATAGTGTATGCAATATTTTTAATCCAGTATAATCAGAACTATAACAAGCTCGAGTTTTGGAAGCACCACCTAATTTTCTTTGTGCGATGTTGTTAGACTCATCTCTAGAAAATGGTACACCAATTGAATCAAGCCATTGGATGGCATCTGGTGCAGAATCACACATAAATTTGACGGCATCATTATTGGCTATGCCGTGAGAAGACTTCATTGTATCATCATAATGTTCTTCACTACTATCTTCACTGCTAATTGCCGCATTTATTCCACCTTGAGCTTGTATAGTTTGTGAGTGTGTAGGATAGGTTTTTGATACTACGACAACATTTGATACAGTTTTTTTTGCATGTAATGCTGCAGTAAGTCCAGCACCACCTGAACCAACAACTAATACATCAATCATTTAAGTGCCCTTATTTTAATCCCAAAATTCTTTCAATGGTTGCTCTGTTTTGTTTGCTTCAGTCTCAACATCGAGTTTATCTATTTGAGCTAAGACCTCTTCAAGTTCTTGCTCCTCTATTTCATTAATAGAGTTTTTATTTGCTTGTTGATCTTGCTTTACAGATTGTATTCCATCATCTTCAATTCTTGTTGGAGATTGTAGAGTTTTCAATCTTATATATTCATTCATAATTGTTTCATACTTATGAAAATCAAGTAACATAAAGCTTGGTTTTCCATCTCTTAATATAACTGCTTTTTCAATCTCTTCATTACTAACCTTGTCAAAAATCATTTTACTTTTACGGATTAATTCCGTTGAAGAAAACATTTCAGCAGAAGAATATGATAGATAATTCATTTGTCTACTCCTTTTTGTATTTAAATATGTATTAATTTACATATTCTTTTATGTTATTGATTATTCCATTAACTAAACGTACACGTGATTCAATAGATGCCCATGCGATATGAGGTGTAATGACCAATGAATCTTTATTTGAAATAAAATTCAATGGATTGTCTTTTTCAATAGGCTCTTTAGAAACGACATCAAGTCCAGCATATAGAACTCTTTTGTCCAGTTCGTACGCTAAATCCTCTTCATTGATGATGCCACCTCTACCAAGATTTAACAATATTCCACCCTCTTTTATCAATTTTAAATTTGTTTTATTAATCATATTATAAGTTGTATCATTTAATGGACAATGAAGTGAAATTATATCAGATGTAGACAATAGCTCTTCTAATGATATAGCATTATAATATGTATTGTGATTTGTACCAGAAGTTGAATAATATTGTACATTACAATCAAATGATGATGCGATTAATGCTACTTTTTCTCCAATTGTACCCATTCCAATTATTCCCCATGTTTTGTTTTCTAATTCATAAAATGGAACATCTAGATTTGTGAAGATTGGTGATTTTTCCCACTCTTTGCTTTTCACATAATTATCATAATGTGAAATCTTTTGTACAAAGTGTAGCGCTAAGGCAAAAGTCATTTGCACAACACTTGCAGTGGAATATCCTGCAACATTTTTGACTTCAATTCCCTTATTTTTAGCATATTCTAGGTCTATATTATTCATTCCTGTTGCTGCAATACAGATCAATTTTATATTAGATTTTTCTAATATTTCTTGATTTAAGACAACTTTATTCGTGATTACAATATCTGCATTTTCTACTCTTTGTAGCGTCTCATTTGGCATAGTTATATCATAAGTGACTAACTCTCCAAATTGTTCAAATCCTTCTAAGGAAATATCATTTCCTAATGTTAATTTGTCAAGTAATACGATTTTCATTACATATCCTAATTTGTTTTAGGATAATTTATCATAAAAATATATAAAGTTGTATAAATTAGAATAAATTAAGAAGTAACTATTAAGATAATAGTTCTTTTTCAATGAGTGGTAAAAGTTCCTCTTTAATAGAATTTACTGTTTTAAGATATTCAAAAAATTTTTTTCCACTAGGATCATCAAAGTTTTTATGTAAAGTCTTGACATTATTTGGAAATATAGGGCAAGTTTCTTTTGCATTATCACAAACCGTAACTACTAGATCATAATCAATATTTTCCATACTTTCTACTGTTTTGGAATGTAAGGTATTATCATCAATACCAAATTCATGTAAGGCTTTAATGGCATTAGGATTAACATTTCCCAATGATTGAACTCCAGAACTATATGCTTTAATTTGATTTGGATAAGTGAAATTAATCAAAGCCTCAGCGATGATAGACCTACAAGAATTACCTGTACACAATACTAAGACTTGTTTCATTGTTATCCTTTATGATTATTTTTATTTTATCTACCAGAAAATACATAAGAAAATATTATAAGTATTGAAGCATAAAAATTTGATTAATTTTGAAATTTATATTTTAATATTTTTTATTTGTTTTCTTTATACTTAGTAACTTTTAAATCATATAATATATTATTAATTATCATTATACCCTTATATTTTAAATTCATAGTATCTTTAGCTACCTATTTTATGTGTATTATTAAATAATTATAATAAATTATGAAAATTACATTTATATATATCATAAGTAAATATTATATTTTACATTCTATTATTATAAGAAATATTTATTTATGATTAAGTAGCATTTAAGTAGCATTTATTAATTCATTTCAAAAATAGGAGATCAAATGAAATTAGGTTCATTAGTATTAGCTTCATTATTAGCTACAGGTATTGCTTCTGCAAACAGTTCAATCAATGCATTGATAAAAGTTGGTCCAAACGATTCTTTTAGAGGGTATAAGCCTGGAAATTCAGAAATCAAACATCGATTGAAGGCTGCTGGTTATTATGCTACAGCGCAAGAAGTTGCTGATATCATGGATGGGAAAAAAGAAGGTTGGCAAGTAGTTGACCTAAGAACAAAAGATGAATGGGCTGCAGCAACTATTGCATTTAAGAACGACAAAGGGAAAGATAAACCAATTAGAAGAGTTGGTAGACAAACGCCGGAGATCATGTTAGAAACTTTACAAGAGTCAATGGAAGTTGCTGATTCAACTGGTAAAAAACATAAAGTTATTACAAAAAACCTTGATGGTGTTGTTATTGTATGTCGAACTGGAACAAGAGCAGCATTTGATTGGGCAAGTTATTCATTTGCCGGATTTGGTGAAAATGTTAAGATTTTTGGAATCACTGATTGGGCAAAAGATTGTAGAGGACTTGTAAGTAAAGCTGATGATGTGCAAGGTTGTAATGTACATAAAAAAGGAATTACACTAAAAAAAGCTGCTGATGGACTCTATTATAGTGATCAATGTAAAGATATTAAGTGGTAAAAAATTTTGTAAAACGGTTTATCCGTTTTACATATTATATAAAAAGAACTTCAGATGATTAAAATATTCTTTCTTTTGTTATTGACAATAAGTGCAAATGCACAAATGGGCGAATTGACCAATGAAAAGCTTACTCAACTTCTTCATAGAGATGATGTAGTTTTGATTGACATAAGAACACCGGAAGAATGGAAAGAAACTGGTATTGTTCCCAAAAGTAAACGAATTACCTTTTATTTTGAAGATGCTGAGGGAGACAGATATATGAATCCACAATTTGTAAAACAACTTAAAAGTGCTGGTGTTACAGAAAAAACACCAATCATTTTGATCTGTGCAAATGGAAATAGAAGTGTTGTTGCATTTAATTTCTTAGATGATTTAGGTTTTGAAGAGATATATAATGTTACTAAAGGGACAAATGGTTGGCTAAAATCAGGAAGAAAACTTATTAATATAGATTACTAAAAAATTTGATCTAATACGATCAAAACAAAAAATACTATTCCTAAATATCCGTTAACTGTAAAAAATGCTTTATCGATTTTTGTAAAATCTTTTTGTACCAAATAATGTTCATAAGATAACATCAATGCACTCACAACAAGTGCAAGATATCCAAACAAACCACTATCTGAGATAATCACAAACAATAACCAGAAGATCACTGTTGATGCATGCATGATTTTCGAAAAAAGCATCGTTTTTTGTGCCCCAAACTTTGATGGGATGGAATGTAATCCTAATTCTTTATCTACTTCTATATCTTGTAAAGAATACAATAAATCAAATCCTGCTACCCAAAACATCACACCAATACTTAATAAAATCGACCATAAAGGGATCGATTCACTTACAGCCACTACTCCAGCAATTGGTGCAAGACCTAAAGAAACTCCTAAAATAATATGTGCTAAAAATGAAAATCTTTTAAAATAAGAATAACTTCCAATGACAATTAAGATTGGAACTGATAAATAAAAAGCTAGATCATTTACAAAATATGCTACTACAATAAATCCAACTGCATTTAAAATAGTGAATACTAACATTTGATTGGCATTGATTCTTCCATCTACGCTAGGACGATTTATCGTACGAGGATTTAAAGCATCGATATCTCTATCAAGATATCGGTTAAATCCCATGGCAAAGTTTCGAGCAGTGAGAGCAGCAAGAGTTCCTAAAACCAATAAAGAAAAACCGAACCAACCGTTGGCGGCAACAACCATTGCAATAAAAATAAATGGTAAAGAGAAGATTGAGTGTTTGAACATCACCAGTTCATTAAAGTCGTTCAATAATTTGATAAATTTATTCATAATGTGATTGTACAAAATTTTTGATATAATGTCGTTTATGAAAGAAATTGCAATCATTGGTTCTACTGCTTCAGGAAAAACTTCACTAGCGGTTGAAACTGCACTTCAAACAAACTCTATAATACTTTCTGTTGATTCATTGAGCGTCTACAAATATATAGATATCGCATCAGCTAAGCCTACTATTGAGGAAAGACAAGGGATCAAACATTTTGGAATTGATGTTTTAGAACCAACACAAAACTTTGATGTAACACAATTTTTAGAACTTTATAATCAATCAAAAGAATATTGTCACCAACATAATAAAAACCTTATTATTGTAGGGGGTACTAGCTTTTACCTCAAAACGCTTATTGATGGTATTTCTACTATGCCAAGCATTGAAGAAACTACTATAGAATGGGTCAATGAACAACTTATTGATCCAATAAAAGCTTATGCTTTTTTAGAACAAATTGATCCAGAATATGCAAAATCGATTAAACAAAATGATACCTATAGAATTGAAAAAGCTTTAAGTCTCTATAGGCAGACGAATGTAGCTCCATCAATCTATTTTGAACAAAATCCACCAAAGCCAATTGCACCAAATCTAGAACTTTTTGAGATTATTTGGGATCCAAATGAGTTGCGAGAACGAATAAAATTACGAACACAACAAATGATTGATCAGGGAATCATTGATGAAGTGATTATGTTAGAAAAACGTTTTGGAAGAGAACCAAATTCAATGAAAAGTATTGGTATCATTGAAACTTTGGCTTATCTAGATGGACTTATAAATAAACAAGAACTTTTTGAGCAAATTGCTAACCATACTGCACAATTAGCTAAACGTCAACGTACTTTCAATAGAAACCAATTTGGTAATAAACAAACAAAAAACCTTTTAAATGACTTAAAAAAAGATATATTTAAGTTTTTTTCGATATAATCCCACTTCACAAAATGAAAAAGTTTATTGAAGCTTAAAGGGCAACATACAGACTTGACCTTTTTTGCCAATAAATATTCAAAGGAAATAATGATGAAAAAAGATATTCATCCAGATTACAAAGTATGTCAAGTAACATGCGCATGTGGAAACGCATTTGAAACTAAATCAAACGTTGAAAGCATGAGAATCGATATCTGTTCAGCTTGTCACCCATTTTTTACTGGTGAGCAAAAAATCGTTGATGCTGCAGGTAGAGTAGAAAAATTCAAAGCAAGATACGCTAAAAAGTAATTTAGTAGGTTCGTTTTGCTTACACTGGTTCCCACTCCGATTGGAAACCTCGACGACCTATCATTTAGGTCGTTAGAGGCTCTACGTTGTGCGGAACTTTTTTTTTGTGAAGATACGCGTGTCACAAAAAAACTTCTTCATCTTTTAGAAACAAAATTCAATACAACTTTTCCTTGTCAAGATTTTAGATCATTACATCATCATAATGAACAAAAAGTCCTTAATACCCTTGATCCAAATGAACTCAAAAGTAAATCATGTGTATTTGTAAGTGATGCAGGAATGCCATGTATCAGTGATCCAGGGGCAACATTAGTACAATATTGTATTGAAAATAATATAGAGTATGATGTACTGCCAGGGGCAAATGCCGTTTTAACAGCTTTTGCTATGAGTGGATTTGAAAATCATCAATTTTCATTCTATGGTTTTTTACCTCATAAAGGCTCACATAGAACTCAAGAATTACAAAAAGTTTTAAACAGTTCTACTGTACCAATACTTTATGAATCACCACATCGGCTTTTAAAGCTTTTAGAAGAACTCTATAAAGAAGTACCTAATAGAAGGCTTTTTTTAGCTAAAGAGATAACAAAACTACATCAAAAGACTTTTAAAGGAACTTGTTTAGAGCTTTATCAAGAACTTAAAAAAACTGCAATTAAAGGGGAATGGGTTGTAATACTCGAACCTATAGTTTTCACTGGTGAAATGATCACTTTAGAAGATATTGAATCACTTGATTGTCCTCCAAAACAAAAGGCAAAACTGATTGCCAAATTCACTGGAAAAAACGTTAAAGAAATCTACAACACTCTAATTTAATCTACCCGCTCTTTTCATAAACAGATTTTGAGTATAAATTAGATAAAATCTCACGATGATAGTATACGGTAAACAAATAGCGTTGTATATTTTACAACACCACCCTGATATGATCCAAGAGGTCTTGTTCTCTAAACAGATTGATAAAAAGCTTTTTTCTCAATTTGCTAAGCTAAATAAGCCCATAACGGTCGTTGATAATAAAAAAGCGCAAAGCCTTGCAAAAGGTGGTAATCACCAAGGGTTTTTCCTTGATATTCAAGAGTTGGAATTCCGACCATTGAAATCAGCTAAATCTTTTGAATCAGTACTGATCTTGGATGAAATAACGGATGTTGGAAATATAGGAGCTATTATCCGTACAGCGTATTCATTTGGATATGATGCAGTAATCCTTACAGGTGTTCAAAATATCAATATGCCTGCAGTTATTAGAAGCAGTAGCGGTGCAGCTCTTGATATACCACTTATATTGATGAAAAATCCTTTAGATGTAGTGAATGAGCTAAAACAATTTGGATTTACCTTATATGGAGCACATATGCAAGGGATTGATCTAAAAGATTTATCGCAAGTTGCATCTAAATATGCATTGATAATGGGAAGTGAAGGAAGAGGTTTACATCCAAAATTAATGCAAAAGTTAGATACAAAGGTCTCTATTGGTATGGCAAATCAATTTGATTCGTTAAATGTTTCAGTTGCGGCTGGGGTATTAATGTATTCGTTAGGAACAAAAAAATGATGAAAAAAAGTTTTATTCTATTATTGTTATGTATCTCTTTGATCAAAGCTGATCTATTAGATGATAAAATAGCTAACCTTATGGGTGAAGAACAATATATGGTGAATAAAAATCTCATTAATGTATTGTTCAAAAAAAGAGAATATTACTATAAAACTCATGATTCTTTAGATATTAGCAAAATCATTGAAAAGCTTAAGGCAAATGGTCTTTTAAAATTTTCTTTAGATACGCCAGAGCTTATTGATGTGCAATTTATCACAAAAAGTGATCCGAT
This sequence comes from Arcobacteraceae bacterium, assembly GCA_050304095.1. GTDB lineage: Bacteria > Campylobacterota > Campylobacteria > Campylobacterales > Arcobacteraceae > JAYEFX01. The sequence continues at coordinate 8,430 of JBNLDA010000038.1, forward strand.
CAAAGCGATTCGATTAATCAGTGATTTTTTCAAGGATATGGGTTATTATCACTTTTACACATCAAAAGTAAACCATGCGAAAGATTCGCAAACTATTTTCAATATTAGATTAAAAACTCAAGCAATTGTTGACCCAACACTTTTAATGGAAAATTTAGCAAAACACAATTGTATCGTTTATGATATTAGCGTCAAAGAGGACAATATCTGGAGCTACCATATTAATACAAAACGCGCCAGTATCCCAGAGGCTATAGAAATTGTTAAAACAGAACAAACAGAGCTAAATAAACCTATGAAACCTTATTTTATCTCTGTAAGTGAAGCGAATAGTTTAATCGTTCATGCCAAACCAAATGATCATTGGCATGCACATATTGTTTTTTATGACCAAAATTTGAATGTTTTAGAGATATTAAAAAGTGAAAAACAAACCAAAACTATAAATGTTGATGTTCCGGCATCTACTCAATATATTAAAATAAGTGATCTATACCACCTACACAATATAAAACGTGGTTTAGATGTATTAATCAACTAAAGGGCAAAAATGTTTGATGAAATTGAATTTGATCGTATAAAAAGACTTCCAAAGTATGTATTCGCAGAAGTAAATGATCTTAAAATGGCAGAAAGAAGAGCTGGTGCAGATGTAATTGACTTTTCAATGGGAAATCCTGATGGAGATACACCTGAACATATTAGAGAAAAACTTGTAGAATCAGCACAAAAAACAAAGACACATGGTTATTCTGTGTCTAAAGGGATCCCTAAATTACTTGTAGCTATTGCTGATTGGTATAAAAGAAAATACAATGTGATTTTAGACCCACAAACACAATGTGTTGCAACAATGGGAAGTAAAGAGGGATATGCTCATTTAGCGTATGCTATTACTAATCCAGGAGATGTTGCAGTTGTTCCAGATCCAACATACCCAATTCACTCGTATGCATTTATTCTAGCAGGTGGAAATGTGCATAAGTTTGGTCTAGTATTTGATGAAGATTACAATGTTGATGAAGACCAATTCTTTGAAGATTTAGAACGAGTATTTAAAGATAGTTCACCAAAACCAAAATATGTAGTGGTGAATTTCCCTCATAATCCATCAACAGCAACAGTAACTCCAGAATTTTATGTGAGACTTGTAGCTATGGCTAAAAAAGAGAGATTCTACGTCATTTCTGACATTGCTTATGGAGATATCACATTTGATGGATATAAAACACCATCAATTATGGAAGTTCCAGGAGCTACTGATGTTGCTGTAGAATCATTTACTTTAAGTAAATCATACAATATGGCTGGATGGAGAGTTGGTTTCTTTGTAGGAAACAAAAAACTCATTGGTGCATTACAAAAAATCAAATCTTGGTTAGACTATGGGATGTTTACTCCAATTCAAGTTGCTGCAACAGTAGCATTGAATGGTGATCAAAAATGTGTTCAAGATATTACAGATAAATATGATCATAGACAAGATGTACTAATCGAGGCATTTAACCGTGCAGGATGGCCAATTAGAAGAAATAAAGCAAGTATGTTCGTATGGGCAAAGATTCCTGATTGTGTAGCACATATGGGATCATTAGAATTTTCTAAAAAACTATTAAAAGAAGCTCAAGTAGCTGTAGCTCCTGGTATTGGATTTGGAGATTATGGTGAAGGGTATGTAAGAATTGCATTAATTGAAAATGATAAAAGAATTAGACAAGCAGCAAAAAATATCAAGCAATTTTTACAAGATCATGGATGTAAAGAAGGTAATTAAATGGTAAAAGTTGGAATAATTGGTGTAGGAACTGTTGGACAAAGTGTTATTAATATCTTAAAAGAGAATCAAGATATTATATCAGCTCGTGCTGGAGTTCAAATTGTTCCACTTATTGGGGTTGTAAATAACCTCTCAAAAAAAAGAGATGTTACTATTGATTTGAGTGATAATCCAGATGATATACTTGAAAACGATGATATAGATATCGTAGTAGAGTTGATGGGTGGAGTTGAAAAGCCATATGAGATTGTGAAAAAGGCTCTACAAAAAGGTAAATCAGTAGTAACTGCTAATAAAGCACTCTTAGCATATCATAGATATGAATTACAAGATTTAGCCGGTGATAACTCATTTGAATATGAAGCGGCAGTTGCAGGTGGTATTCCAATCATTAATGCCTTAAGAGATGGATTAAGTGCTAATCATATTGAATCAATTCGTGGGATCATTAATGGTACATGTAATTATATGCTTACTAAAATGATTAATGAAGGGGTTGCATATGATGTAATTCTTAAAGAAGCACAAGATTTAGGTTACGCTGAAGCTGATCCCACATTTGATGTAGGTGGATTTGATGCAGCGCATAAGCTTCTGATTTTAGCTTCAATTGCTTATGGAATTGATGCAAAGCCAGAAGATATCTTAATTGAGGGAATTGAAAATATCACTCAAGAGGATATTGAATTTGCCAAAGAGTTCAACTACTCTATTAAACTCCTAGGAATAGCTAAAAAACGTGGTAATTTCGTTGAATTACGTGTACACCCTGCTCTTATACCAAATAGTGAAATGATCGCTAAAGTAGATGGTGTTATGAATGGTGTAAGCGTTATTGGTGATAAAGTAGGTGAAACTATGTATTATGGGCCAGGAGCTGGTGGAGATGCAACAGCTAGTGCTGTGATTGCTAATATCATTGATATAGCTCGTCGAGGTCATGGTTCACCAATGCTAGGATTCATCAATCCTCTTGAAACTGGATTATTACTTGCAAATAAAGATGCCATTGAAACAAAATACTATCTTCGTATGACAGTAGATGATAAAAGTGGAGTTTTAGCAAAAATTTCTGCAATTTTAGATCAAAATAAAATATCTATTGAAGCGATGATTCAAAAGCCATTGAAAGATGATAAAGCAACTTTATTACTTTCAACGCATATTTGTAGTGAAAAACAGATTCAAGATGCGATATGTTCTTTACAAACGTTAGAATTTATCCATTCAAAACCTGCAATGATAAGAATAGAAAGTTAAGAGAGAACCTCTTAACTTTTTTATTTAATTAGATTCCTCTAGACCAAATTGCGCTTCAATAGCACTATTTAATCTTTTAACTGTCTCATCAACACCCAAAATAGCAACAATATCATATACTGATGGTGCTTGTGTTCCGCCCGTTAAGGCAATTCGAATTGGCTGGAATAACTGAGGCATTTTCAATTCATATTCTTCAATAAATGGTTTCGTGATAGCTTCTACATCACAAGCTAAATGCAATCCCTCTTTTGATTCTTCTAAAAGTTTTACATAATATTGTAATATCTTTATAGTATCCTCTTTAATGAATTTTCTAGCCCCTTTTTGCTCATATGAAGTAGGTACAGTTAAAATATTGTATATAGCTTCTTTGAGTTCAACTAGAGTTTGTGCTCTATCTTTTGTAAGATCAAGAAGCATCTCTTTTCTATCATGTCCATGTAATTCACATCCAAAAAACTTCAACTCTTCAAGTAATCGTTCATTAGAAACATTTTTTATATAATGCCCATTGAGCCATTTTAATTTTTCTTCATTGTATGCTGAAGCAGATTTATTAATATTATTTGGATCAAAAAGCAATAACATCTCTTCCATACTGAATATCTCTTGATCCCCATGACTCCATCCAAGTCTTACCAAGAAATTCAATAATGCTTCTGGAAGGTATCCTTGATTTTTATACTCCATCACATCCATTGCACCATCACGTTTAGAAAGTTTTTTCCCTTGAGGGTTATTGATCATTGGTACATGAAAAAACTTAGGAATATCAAAACCAAGTGCTTCATATATTACAATCTGTTTTGCCGTGTTTGTAAGGTGATCATCTCCTCTAATAACATCTGTCATTCCCATTAATGCATCATCTACTGCCACAACAAAGTTATATGTAGGCATACCATTACTTCTTGCAATAATAAAGTCATCTACCTCTTCACAATTGAAATTCATCACATCTTTGATTCCATCAATAAAGCAAATTTGTCCTTCATTTGGCGATTTGATTCTTACAACTGGATCAATACCCTCTGGTGGAGTTCCTGTAAAGTCTCTATACCGTCCATCATATCTAGGAGTTTCTTTTCGAGACATTTGCTCTTCTCTTAATGCATCTAACTCTTCTTTACTCATATAGCAATAGTAAGCTTTACCTTCATCTAAAAGTTGCTGAATATATTTTTTATAGATATCTGTTCTTTTTGATTGGTATTCCACTTCTCCATCATATGCTAGCCCTACCCAGTCAAATGCTTCAATAATGGCCGCAAGTGCTTCTTCATTGTTTCTTTGCGTATCTGTGTCTTCAATTCTAAGTTTAAATACTCCATTTGTTTTTCTTGCCCACAAATAGCTATATAAAGCGGTTCTTAAACCACCAATATGTAAATATCCAGTTGGACTTGGTGCAAATCTTGTTACTGCCATTATTTATCCTCTTCTTTTGTTGCTTCTTTATAAAAGCCGTATGCAGAAACCACTACAACCAGGGTAATAAATACCACCATTATAATATCAAGTATTTCCATTATTGGCTTCCTTTTCTTTTAATTGTCCACATGCAGCATCTATATCAAGTCCCTTTGACTCTCTAATCGTGCATAGAAGACCACGGCTAAGCAAATATTCTTGGAATTTTATCATATTATTCCTTGTAGGTCTTTCATAATCAGTACCTGGATATGGATTGAAATATATTAGGTTCACTTTAGCCTTAATACCCTCTAATAGTTTCAGTAATTTATTAGCTGCTTCAATAGAATCATTCTTATCTTTGATTACTAAATACTCAAACATTACCTTTTTTCGTGTATCTACTGGAAATTTTTTCACAGCTTCTATAATTGATCGGATATTATAAGCTTTATTCATAGGTATTAATTCACTTCTAAGATCATCATCTACTGCATGTAAAGAGATTGCCAACTGAACACCTAGATCTTCTTGTCCTAGCTTCTCAATCTTACTACTAATTCCACTCGTTGAAATCGTTTGTCTACGTGTACTAATAGCCAAACCTTCCAAATTAGCGATGTTTTTTATAGCTTTTACAAGATTATCAAAGTTATCTAATGGCTCACCCATTCCCATATAAACAATATTAACTGATTTGTTTTCTGGAATTTGATTATCAATCTTGAGTTGTCTAATTTGTTCAACAATCTCTGCGACACTCAAATTTCTTACAAAGCCCCCTTTAGCCGTTAGACAAAAGCTACAACCTACTTTACACCCTACTTGCGTAGATATACAAAATGTGAATTGCTCACTTTTGGTTATTTTTCCATCTTCATCATACTGTTTTTCTTTCATTAATAACAATACAGACTCAACAGTGTGCCCATCATGTAATTCGAATAGATATTTAATGCTTCCATCATTACTTTCTTGTTTTCTAATTATTTTTAATGGCTCAATTGAATATTTTGAAGCTAATTCCTCTTGTAAAGCTTTTGGAATATTCTTCATATCTTCAAATTTTAAAGCATATTTTTTATAAAGCCATTGATAAATTTGTTTTGCTCTAAATGATGGTTTGATCTGTTCTTGTAGTTCTTCTAAACTAAAATCAAATATTGATTGCATTTGTATCCTTACAATTCAATTGTTTCACATGAAACAATTGAATAACTGATTATTTTTTTATGATATTTTTTTGCTCTAAATAAGCCACTAATCGCTTCATAGCTTCTTGATGATTATTGATAAAATCTTGATGCGCATCTTTATTGGTATAATTTGTAATAATGAATATACCAGCTATTGGTATATCAAACTCTTTAGCAACACTTAATAAAGAATAGTATTCCATATTTTCTATAGTAACGTTATATTTTGTAAAATTCTTTGCCAATTCATAGTTTGTAGAGATATAATTCGAACTATTCACAATCGTTTGATTTTGACATAATTTCGTTTCAGAATTCAATACATTATCCAAAGGGGTAAAACAATCATTATTTAAAAAACTCAATTCAATGTTTGCGGCACTTGTTGATTCAACGATATCAAATATTTTATGCTTCTCTTGATCATATGATCCTGCACTTCCTACAAATAGTAGAAATTCAGGTTTATCAAACAAACATACTCTAGTGAGATTGATTGCTGATTCAATAAGCCCTACTCCAATAGGTGTCGCAAAGCTAAATTGTTCATTTCTTCCAGCGCAAAGGATCATTACAGTCTCACTGGAATATTGTTTTCTTTAAGATATCGTTTTAGATCCATAATATCTATCTCTCTATAGTGAAAAATTGACGCCGCAAGAGCTGCTTGAGCACCATGTTCAAATGCTTCTTTCATAATGCTCACCATTCCAAATGATCTTAGATATTTGAATGTGGGATTGCGAAAATATTTTCTAACTCTATCTCTTTGTAAAATGTTGGAGAGGTTCATTTGATTCATGAGTA
>JBNLDA010000039.1:0-14637 GCA_050304095.1 Arcobacteraceae bacterium
TGAAGAAATCTGCCAACTGAAGCTCTGAAGGCAAATACTGAAGAGCAACAACAATTGGGCGGTATGTATAATATACGAAGTATCCCAACCCTAGTAGTGTTTAAAAATGGTATTGAAGTGGATAGGGTATCAGGGGCTTTGGATCAAAATAGTTTAAATTCATTGATTCAAAGATACGTATAAAGTTAAGATGCTGTTAATCTAAAAATAATATAATCTCACAAATATAATAAAAAGGAAATATTTTATGAAAATAGTTGTACTGTTTTTGTTTGCTATCACTCATATTTTAGCAAATGAGTTTTATGCAAAGTTAGAGCCAATCAACACTTATGTGGTAAAAGCTGCTGCAAGTGGTAAAGTGATCTATACAAATGACCCAATTGAAGGGAAAATGGCAAAAAACTCTACTATTGTAAAAATAGATAGTAAAGTAGATCGAATCGATCTTGAAGGTTCATTAACAAAACTAAAAATCTTGGAAAATATGGTTTCAGTGGAAGAAACTAATTATGAGAAGATTAAAAAAGTTTCTACAAAATCAGCTTTTGAAAAAGATGCTCAAAAGTTAAAAGTATTGAATTATGAATCTCAAATTGCTGATTTAAAAACAAAAGTCGCAACATTAAGAGATCAAATTAGTAAAAAAACATTGACTGAAAAAAATGGGTATATCTATAGTATTGATGTGAAAGAGGGTGATTATGTCAACCCTGGATCACAATTGTATGTTACAAAAGATCTTTCAAAAGGAAAATTAGAGATTTATTTACCAATTGATATGGCGGATACTTATAAAAATCAAGCAATTTATCTTGATGGAGAACCAACAAAACTAAAAATTGATAAATTATATACGGTTGCTGATAGTAAACATATCTCTTCATATAAATGTGAGATTGTGGTACCAAATCCAAAACAATTCTCAAAACTTGTAAAGGTAGAGTTTAAATAATGCAAACAACTGCTTGTCCATTAGATTGTTTTGATGCTTGTGAAGTAAAAGTAGAGAATGGTATTGCCAAAGGATCGCATTCAAATAAAATTACTAATGGAAAGCTATGTAAGTTGTTTGCGTATTTGCAAAATGAAACTACTATTAAAGAGCAATATCCACTTCAAAATGCTTTACAACTCTTAAAAGAAAAATTGCAAAACACTGATCCAAGTAAAGTATTGTATTATAAAGGAAGTGGAAATATGGGAGTGATGCAAAGTGCTCCTAAACACTTCTTCTCTCAATATGGTGCAACATTAACTCATGGTGGTTTATGTGATGCTGCTGGGGAACATGGAATTGAACAAAACCGTGGTGCTTGTGTTAACCCTCCTATTGAAAATTTAATCAATAGTGATATTGTGATTGTATGGGGAAGAAATTTAACGGTTACTTCACCTCACATTTATAGATTGATTGAAGAGAAAGAGTTTATCACTATTGATCCAGTAAAAACCGAAATTGCTAAAAAATCATTATTACATATCCAACTCAAGCCAAAAACAGATCATTTACTTGCTATTATGTTAGCTAGATTTGCAGACCTTGAAGGTTTGGATGATAAAGAATTTATCAAAGAAAATAGTGACAACTACGAATGGTTTTATGAACTCACTCGTGATGTACGAATCAAAAAATCTTTAAGAGCTATTGGAACTGACCTTGGACAACTGGGAGAACTATTCTCGTTATTGGTTGGGAAAAAAGTAGCTATCTTAACTGGAATTGGTCCTCAAAAATATTATGAAGGGGAACAAATAATACGTTGTATCGATGCTTTTGCTGCAACGTTGGGATTGTTTAATAAAGATGCTGGTGGTATGTGGTATTTTGGAAATTCTATGTATCCATTTGAAAAGCCATTTATTTCAAAGCCAAAAGCAAAAACTGCTTCTATGTGTGAATTGGATTTTGGTGATTATGATATTTGTTTTATTCAAGGGGCTAATCCTGTTGTGAGTAATCCTAACACCACTCGTGTGATTGAGGGATTGAAAAAAAGTTTTGTGGTATTTTTTGGAACAACTCAAAATGAAACAGCTCAATATGCAGATTTGATCATTCCAGCAAAAAATTTTATGCAGAAAAAAGATGTAAGATTGAGTTATGGACATGATGAAGTAGTGATCTGTGATCAAATAGAGCAGGGGAAGGCTGAAGCAATTAGCGAATATGATTTGACGCAATTTTTGTTAGAATCTTTTGAGATGGAACTTTTGAAAAGTGAAGATGAGATTTGTCAATCTTTTCAAACAAAGGTTCGAGAAAAACCAGTTGTAGAAGAGTTTGAATTTATTGAAGAATTGGATGTAGCTACATTGCATAAAACGCCAGAGCAATTTTATTTACTTACTTCAAAATTCAAAGATTCATTATGCTCACAGTTTAAAACAAATCAAGCTATACATATGCATTCAAATGCTGGATTTACTCAAGGACAGCAAGTAAAAGCAACATCAACTACAGGCGAAGCAATCTTTGAAGTTAATATCAATGATGATATCCGAGAAGATTGTGTGGTGCTTTACAGTGGATCAAAAGCAAATATGCTTATCAATCACAAAGGTAGTCTAGATACTCAAAGTGCAACCTACCAAGAAACTGTTCTATCTATCGTTGCAGTAGACTAATGTGACTTACAAAGAACTTTTTGCTCAACATAAGATAATAAGGCAATTGTCCTATGTGCAGATAATTGCATATTTTGGTGCATGGTTTTCCAATGTCGCTATTTTTACTCTTATGGTACAGTTTGGAGTGAGCGCTTGGCTTATTTCAGTGGTTGCTGCTATGCATTTTATCCCTGGGATCATTTTAGCGCCACTTAGTGGATCAATAATCGATCGAATCAATCTAAAAAAACTGATGATAGTTTTGATGTTTACAGAATTAACTATGACCTTGATGTTCTTGACTATTAATAAAGTTGAAGATATCGGATTTTTGATGCTTTTGCTGTTTATTCGTATGGGTGCAGCGTCGATGTTTTTCTCAACTGAAATGACCTTGCTTCCAAAACTTATTAATGGAATTGCTCTACAAAAAGCTAATGAGATACATTCAATTATTTGGTCTTTTACATTTGCTGCTGGTATGGGAATTAGTGGATTGGTTGTTAATACTTGGGGAGTGCAAACAGCTATTATTATAGATGCACTTTTCTTTGTAGCAGCGTTGTTGTTTTTTATCCCTTTGAAACTAGATATTGATTTTGAAGCATCAAAAGAAAATGAGAAGTTTGTAGATATGATCAAAGATGGTTTTAAATATTTACGATCCCATCCAATGGCTTTAAAGTTGATCTTTTTACATGCTAGTGTTGGACTCACTTCATTTGATGCTTTGATCACTTTATTTGCAGATTATGAATATAAACTTTATATTGCCGTTCCATTAGCTATTGGAGTATCTCATGCAGTAAGAGCCTTTGCCTTGATGGTTGGACCATTTGTAATTGGAAACTGGGTAAATAAAGAAACGTTGACGAAAATATTTTTAATGCAAGGCACGGGAATTATCCTTTGGGGTGTTTTGTCTTTTGATTTTTATTGGGCATTGATTGGTTTGTTTTTTACAGGATTTTTTACGACAACGATTTGGTCTTATACTTATGCACTATTGCAAGAAAAAGTAGAGCATAAATATCTTGGAAGGGTATTGGCATATAATGAAATGATATTTATGAGTTCAGTTGTATTTACTACTTTGATGATTGGTTTACTAGCAAGTTATATAAGTTTGGATATGATTACAATTATTTTAGGTTTAGGGTTTTATGCTGTGGCATATTACTATTCTAAGATAAAACAGGGGATATAGATGAACGAATTAGATGTAGAAAATAAAGTGATATTATTAGCAATTTTAAAAAAAGAAAGTGATGAATCTTTTCAAGATATATTATTAAAACTTTGTGATACAGGGATGTTTGAACTCAAAGAGGCTAAAAAAAGATTCAAGGAACTCAAAAAAGAGGGATATATAGCTGAGGGTGGTCTCACTATGATTGGTCTTCAATGTGCTCAGGATGCTCAAAGAGAATTCACCGTATGATCAGACTGATACTGCTTGCAGTATTGTTTGTTGGTTGTGTTCAAAAAACTGAACATAAACAACCTATAACTCAAGAACCAATTAAAACTGTTCAAAAACAAGCTAAAACAAAACTCAATCAATTAACTCCAATACAACAACAAGTCGTAAACTTGATCAATGAAGATAAATATGCTTCAACATGTGGCATAGGTAAAATTGATAAAGAACAACTACTGCACTATGATACGATCAAACAAGATATTATTCTTGAAGAGGCACTTTTGCAATATGTTCACAATCTAGCTAACAGCTGTATCGATCTAAAATCATTTAAACAAACTCTTCAAACTGATGTTGCAAAAGCCAATAAATCACATTATTATTTTGAAGAACAAGACGTACAAGAGGCAAAGATCATTGAACAATATCGATCAAATAACTTTAGTGTTGAAGAGATCATTCAAGAGTATATTCCTACACATCCAGATTTTTTTAAATTAGTCTCTCATTTACAAGAAACATGTTTAACGTTGGTACAAAGAGATAAATTGAGATTGAGTATTGAACGAATGAAATTAATGGATGATCAAAATATTGAAAATTTTGTACAGCTCAATATCCCTACATATACTTTGAGTATGTACGAAGAGGGAAAAGTTTCTTTTTCTTTTGGAACTGTTGTTGGAGGCGTTGAAGATCAAACACCTATTTTAAGTAGTAAATTAAACTATTTTATTGTCAATCCTGCTTGGAATATTCCAGATTCTATTGCTAAAAGTACTATTATCCCTCGAATGCTCAAAGACCCAAATTATTTGAAGAAAAAGCATATTGAGATTCATAAAAACTATGATCTTGATTCGATTAGATACAATCAACAAGATATTAATTGGTATAAATATTTGAAAAAAAATGTACGGTATATTCCTTATAAATTTATTCAGTTGCCTTATAAATCAAATGGTTTAGGGCGAGTGAAATTTATGTTTGCTAATGACCATGCAGTGTATATGCATGATACTATTGGAACATGGAGATTTAAAATACCATATCAAAGTATTCGGGCGACAAGTCATGGGTGCGTACGACTTGAACATCCATTGTTTTTGATCAAATATCTCTCAACGCACTATACAAAACACACCTATAAAGATGTACGAGCTTCGTATGATTCACATAAAATGAGAAGTGTGAGTTTGAATAGACCTTTAGGAGTGCATTTAACTTATTTTACTGCAACACTTGATAGCGAGGGAAAATTGAAATTTTCTAAAGATTTGTACGGGTATGATAAGATTATGAAGTTGACGTTTTAAATATCGTCAGCTTCTTTTACGTATGAACCTAAGAATTTGATATTATTTTTGTGTTTTTCAAAGATAGGTTTTACATGTTCATCTTCTCTATGACCATCAAAATCAATAAAGAATGTCGTAATTCCCTCAACAATATGTGATTTGATCTTGGTTAAGTTGATATGTGCTTGATCAAAATCATTTAAGAATCGTACTAATGCACCATGTTCATTTGGAACTTGTGCAAGAATTGAAGTTTTGTCATTGCCACTTTGTCCATTATCAAAATCTGATAAAATCAAAAATCTTGTTCGATTGTTTTGTGTATCTTCAATATTTTCAAATAAAATTGGTAGATTATACAGCTTAGCTCCCACATGAGAACAAATAGCAGCACTATTTGGTTCCATTGTTGCTAGTTTGGCTGCTTTTGCTGTTGATTCTACTGGAATGAGTTCTATATCATCAAGTCCAAAATCTTCTAAAAATGTATGACACTGATCAAAAGCGATATCTTTTGAATATATCTTTTTAATATCTTTGACATGATCACACGTTGTAGCTAAACAGTGATGAATATCAACGATCACCTCTGAGATGATCTTAAGATCATATTCATTAAGACATGAAACAGTATCACTTACAATTCCATTAGAACTATTTTCTATTGGGATCACTCCAAATTTTGCTTTTTTGGTTGCTACTTCTCTAAAAACGCCTTTGATTGAACCAATTGCAAGATAAGAGCTCATTGCCCCAAATCGACTCTCAGCTGCTTGGTGGGTGAAACTTCCCTCAGGGCCTAGATAGGCAATATTTTCAGGAAGTTCTAGATTTCTACTGATAGCAAAGATTTCAAGAAACAATGCTTCAATAGCAGATTTATTCAGAAGACCAACACTTTTTTGTTCTAATCTTTCAATGATCGATTTTTCTCTTTCTGGTCTATAGATCGCTCCACCACTTTGAGCTTTTATTTCACCTACTTGATGTACGAGATCCATTCTTTTATTCAATAGAACTAAAAGTTCATCATCGATGACATCTAATTGATCACGTATAATTTTTAGTTGTTGTTCTTCATTCATCATTTGCCTTTTTATTGCAAATACTCTTTTTCATTTGCTATTTGATCTTCAAAAGTTTCTCTTTTTCGGATCAATCTATCTTGCCCATTTTCAAGGGCAATCTCTGCTACTTTATTTCGTGTGTTATAGTTACTTGCCATTGTAAATCCATACGCTCCAGCTGAATAAATCGCTACAAGATCATTATGTTCAGTTTTTGGTAATTGAACATTCTTTGCAAAGAAATCACCACTTTCACAAATTGGTCCCACTAGATTACAGTCACTTTGATCTTCAGATTTTCCAATTACTTCTACTTTATGATATGCATTGTATAAACTTGGTCGAATCAAATCATTCATCGCTCCATCTACGATCACGAATCGTTTTGAGCCATTTGTTTTTTCGTATAATACTTTAGTAACAAATGTTCCAGAATTTCCAACTAAGAATCTTCCTGGTTCACATACAACAGTGATATCTAGACCAAATAATGAGTCTAAAATAGTTTGAGCATATTCATAAGTATCAATCAATTTTTCATTATCATATTTGATCCCAAGACCTCCACCAACATCGAAGAATAAAATATCAATGTCAAGTGCAGCTTTAATATTTCGCACCAAGTTTGCTACGATATTTACTGCTTCTTTGATTGGGGCTAGTTCAGTTAATTGACTTCCAATATGACAGTGGATTCCAATTGGATCAAGAAATTCAGATTTTTTTGCCATAATATACATTCTTTTGGCTGTATCAATATCCACACCAAATTTATTTTCATGAAGTCCAGTTGAGATATATGGATGAGTTTTTGGATCAACATCAGGATTGACTCGAATAGAGATTCTTGCTTGTTTTCCTAGATTTTTAGCCATAAGCTCAACTCTTTCAAGTTCAGCTAGACTTTCTACATTGATCATTAAAATATCTAGTTCAAGCGCTTGTGTAATCTCATCATCAGTTTTTCCAACCCCAGAAAAAATGATTTTGTATTTTTGAACTCCAGCAGCTAAAGCTCTTTTTACTTCTCCAATACTTACACAATCTGCACCAGCACCCATTTGAGCTAAGTGTTGAATTACACTAAGATTTGAGTTCGCTTTCACTGCATATGAAATCATAGATTTTCTGGCTTTAAAAGCCTCTTTGAGTTCATTGTATTGACCAGAAATATGATCAAAGTCATAAACATAATAAGGTGTTTGGTATTTGTTTGCTAATTCTTTATAGTTTATTGCCATTTTTTTCCTATGTTTTTTCGTTTTAAAATATTTATACTTTTTCTTTTTTTACAAAAAGTTATAAAATATTAGATTTTGAATGAAGTTCAAGACGAAGAAGAAAATTTAATCTAAGAGTTTACAAATGTAAATGACTCGTTAAATTTTCTTTGACAACGTCGAAATTCTTCAAAAGATGATGTTTAATGACTATTTGTCTACACCATTCCAGCAAATCCTAGGCTTCCCATCTTCAAATTCAACTGCCGGCATACCCATGATGTTAAATCCACTATCAACATAATGAATTTCACCAGTAACAGCACTACTTAAATCAGAAAGTAGATACATACCAGAATTTCCAACTTCTTCAATTGTTACATTCTTTTTCAATGGAGAGTGTGCCTCATTCCATTTGAGCATAAATCTAAAGTCACCAATACCAGCTGCGGCTAGAGTTTTAATTGGCCCTGCACTAATAGCATTGACTCTAATTCCATCTTTTCCTAAATCTTCAGCCAAATATTTAGTTGTCATTTCAAGAGCAGCTTTTGCTACACCCATAAGATTATAATTTGGAATATATTTTACACCACCATAGTATGATAATGTTAAAATCGAAGAACTCTCAGACAATAATGGTTTTAAAGCTCTTGTTACTTCAATCAATGAATATACAGAGATATCCATTGCAATATCAAAAGCTTCTTTACTAATATCATAGAATCTTCCAGATAATCCCTCTTTTGGAGCGAATGCAATTGAGTGAACGATAAAATCAATTTGTCCTAAATCTTTTTCTAAAGACTCTTTTAGTGCAGTAATCTCTTCAGGTTTACTAACATCACATGGATATACTAGTTCTGCACTTCCAAATTCTTCTGCAATTGGTTCAACTCGTTTCTTTAAACTATCATTGAGGTATGTGAATGCAATTTGTGCTCCTTGATCTGCACAAGCTTTTGCGATTCCGTATGCGATAGATTTATTGTTCGCAACACCTAAAATAACCCCTTTTTTACCTTTCATTAACATTTATAATTCTCCTAAATATTGTTTGTAATTTTTATCATTTGTTTAAAAGATTCTACATCCCAAGACGCAGTACCGATCAGTGATCCATCAACATTATCAATTGTTAATATCTCTTCTAAGTTTGAAGGTTTTACACTTCCACCATACAATAATGGCTTCTCTATTTTTTGCTTGATTGCATTATGGACATTTGAGATATCTTCAGTAGTTGCAGTCACACCCGTTCCAATAGCCCAAACTGGTTCATATGCTAAAATGAGATTTTCATACGATAGATCGATCCCATCAAATTGTTCCCATACATATTCTAGTGTTTGTTCTAAACCTTGCTCTTTTACTTCTAAAGGCTCACCAATACAATAGATGATAGTGTAGCCTTGCTCTTTAAAGTAAGCATATTTTGTAGCAATTTCACTTTGAGATTCACCCAAGACATGTCTTCGTTCACTATGTCCAATCAAAATTGTTTTGATATTGAATTCATCAAGTTGTTGAGTTCCTATTTCTCCTGTGAATGAACCAGAAGTAACTGGATATGCATTTTGTGCTCCAACAGTGAAATTTTCTTTGAGATCAAAAGTATCCAATGAAGTAGCCGTAGGAAATACAAATACTTCATTGTCGATTTGATTATCAATCAAATATTGATCAATCAAATTGATAAACTCTTTAGTTGAACTTCGCGTATGGTTGGTTTTGAAATTTGATGCAATGATTTTTTTCATTCTATTCACCAATGATCAATGCTTTTACACCAGGAAGGATTTTCCCCTCGATCAATTCTAATGATGCTCCACCACCAGTTGAGATAAATGTCATTTCATCTTCATCACCAGTTCGTCTCACTAAGTCTGCAGTGTCTCCACCACCAACAACTGTTGTAGCATAAGATGAGGCAACCGCATGAGAAACTTTGAAACTTCCTTTAGCGAATTTATCCATTTCGTATACACCCATTGGACCATTCCAAAGAATAGTGTGTGCATCTTCTAGTGCTTGAGAGAATAAAAGTGCCGATGCAGGACCAATATCTAGACCCATCCAACCTTTTGGAATCTCTTGTACTGTTACTGCTTTTGCAAACGCTTCAGAATTAAACTCTTCAGCAGCAATAACATCAACTGGTAAATAGAATTTTACGCCAAGTTCACGTGCTTCGTCCATGATTTTTTTTGCTTCTGGGATCAATTCATCTTCCACTAAAGAGTTACCAACATCATGTCCTAATGCTTTTAGAAATGTAAATGCCATTCCTCCACCAATAATGATCTTATCTACTTTTGGTACAAGGTTATAAAGTGCTTCCAGTTTCCCAGATACTTTTGATCCCCCAACGATCGAAACAAATGGTCGTTTTGGTTCTTCAACAATATGGTAGAAAAACTTGATCTCTTTTGCTAATAAAAATCCAGCTGCTTTGTGTTCAATATCAAAATGTTGTGCAATACCTTCAACTGAAGCATGAGCTCTGTGAG
Organism: Arcobacteraceae bacterium; assembly: GCA_050304095.1. Lineage (GTDB taxonomy): Bacteria > Campylobacterota > Campylobacteria > Campylobacterales > Arcobacteraceae > JAYEFX01. The sequence goes on from JBNLDA010000039.1 coordinate 10,129, forward strand.
ATACTCCAAAAGCATCATTGATATACACGTCAGCCATTGAAGCTAATGTTTTTGATAATTCTGGATCATTTTTTGTTTCACCTGGTTCAAATCTCATATTTTCTAAAAACATGATCTCACCATTTTGCAACTCTTTTGCCATTTGTAATGTTTCTTCACAAATGATGCTAGGAGCTAATTTGATATTATCCATTTTTAATAATGTTTTCAATCTTTGCTTCACTGGTTTTAAACTGAATTTTTCTTCAAATCCACCTTTTGGTCTTCCAAAGTGCGAAGCGATAATGATTGCACAATCATTATCAATACAGTATCGAATAGTATTTAATGCACTTCTGATTCTTCTATCATCAGTGATATTTTGATATTCATCAACTGGTACATTGAAATCACATCGGATAAAAACTTTTTTTCCTGCTATATCAATATTATTAATTTCTTGTAGTTGCATTGTGTCCCTTAATTTTTAGCTACGTGTACAGCCATATCTACTAATCTAGTTGAGTATCCCCATTCATTGTCATACCAAGCCAATACTTTGACCATATTTTCACCAATTACTTGTGTTGTATCAAGTGGTACGATAGAACTTGTAGATTCTCCTAGGAAATCACTAGAAACTCTATATTCTTCATCTACTCCTAAAATACCTTTTAATGCTCCATTAGCTGCATCTTTAAATGCTTGATTGACTTCTTCTAGTGTTACATTCTTATTTAACGTTACTGTTAAATCAACTAATGAAACATTTGGAGTTGGAACTCTGATCGCTTGACCGTTAAGTTTTCCTTCTAATTGTGGTAATACTTTTGAAATAGCTTTAGCTGCCCCTGTTGTTGTTGGTAAAAGGTTTAATGCACCAGCTCTAGCTTTTCTTGGATCTTTTTTATGTTTAGCATCCAATATTGGTTGCGAGCTTGTGTATGAGTGGATTGTAGTCATCAAACCTTTTTCGATTCCAAAGGCATCATCAAGTACTTTAGCTACTGGAGCTAAACCATTTGTTGTACAACTTGCATTTGATACGATTGGTTGTCCCGCATATTCTTCATGATTTGCTCCAATAACAAATGTTGGAGTATCGTCTTTTGCTGGAGCACTAAATACAACTTTTTTGATTCCATTGTCAATATATGCTTGAACACTTTCTTGAGTTAAGAATGCACCCGTACATTCTAAAACAACATCTGCTCCATAAGCAGCATAATCTAATTTTGCAGGATCTCTTTCAGATAATAGTTTCGCTTTTTCATTTCCGATGTAGATATATCCATCTTTCACTTCAATATCTTCTCTTTTTCCATGAACAGAATCATACTTTAATCCGTATTGGATCATCTCTTCGCTACCGCTTGCATTTGCAGCAACTAATTGTACATCATCTCTATCAGCAACTATTCTTGCTACACATCGTCCGATTCTTCCTAATCCGTTGATAGCAACTTTTACCATATACATTTTCCTTAAGTATAAATTTCCAGATATTTTAGCCAATTTTTGCTATAATATCGGTTAATGACAGTAGCGATTTTTGGTGGGAGTTTTGATCCTCCGCACATAGGACACGAAACCATAGTTCATGAATGTTTGAAGAGCTTGGATAAGCTCGATAAGCTTATTGTGGTTCCTACATATTTAAATCCTCTGAAGAGTCATTCTCAATTTGATCCTAAGACCCGTTTGAATCTAGTTCATTCACTTTTTGATGATCTACCAAGGGTTGAAGTTTGTGATTATGAAGTAAAGCAAAATCGACCGGTTTATTCGTATGAGACGGTACAGTATATCAAAGAAAAATATGGTGCAACTAAACTATATTTTATTATTGGTGCAGATAATGTCGCTACTTTATCAAAATGGTATAAAATTGAAGAATTAAAACAGTTAGTAGAGTTTGTTGTGATTACAAGAGAGTTGCATGAAGATCAACATGAATTTCATGAAATCATGCTCAATATTCCAATAAGTTCGACTCAATTAAAACAAAATTTGGATATACAGTGTATCCCAAAAAAAATACAAAACAAGGTAAAAGAAATTTGGAACAAAGAATAGAAAAGATAGTAAAAATTTTAGATGAGAAAAAAGCAGAAAATATTGAAATATTTGACTTAACTGCTGATGATTATCTCGTTGATTATGTAATCATTGCTACAACATTGAATGAAAAACATGGTGGAGCGTTATTAACATATTTGAAAGAGGGACTTAAACCACTTGGTGAGGAGTTCATTAGAGTAGAAGAAGATGCGGGTTGGACTATTATTGACTTAGGTGATATGTTCATTCACTTAATGACAGAACAGTATCGTGAAAAATATTCATTAGATGAATTTTTAAAAGAGTTTAAAAAATAAGCAAGAATTTCTTGCTTATTAATTTTTATTTATCAGGTTGTGTTACAGGTTTTCCTGTAAGTAATTTATTATAATTTGTGGTTGCATCTCTAGCACCACCCATATTTCCAGTTGCTATCATATATCCAATAACAACTACTAATATCAAAAGAAACCATTTCATACTTACATCTCCTTTTTCGCTGTAATTCCAAGTAGGCTCAATCCTACTCTAATACTCATAGCAACTAATGCTAGAATCTTTAGATATTCATCTTCTTGCTTAGTACCTACGATTTTATAGTTATTATAAAATTTATGTGTTAAAGCTGCCAATGAATAAAGATAATCAGTAACCTTTTGCATCTCTTTTTTACTAAATGCCTCTTCTAAAACATCTTGTAATCTTAAAGCTTCAAAGATTAAATATTGTGCTTCTTCATTTTCGCTTGAAACAGTCGTATCAATGATATTTTCTAAACTCTTATCTGCTTTTTTAAACAGTTGATTAACCCTTGCATGGGCATAATTGATATAGAAAATTGGATTGCTAGAATCTTGTTTTGTTAAAGTATCAATGTCAAATTCCAAATGGGTATCAGATTTCTTTGTTAAGAATACAAAACGTAATGCATCTGGTCCAATTTGTTCAGTAATATCACTCATTAGAATAACATTTCCAGCTCGTTTACTCATTTTGTATGGTTCTCCACCTTTGAGTAAAGCAACCATTTGAGAAAGAATAATCTCTAATTGATCAGGATTGTTACCTAAAAAGGTAATTGCTGCTTTAACTCTGGCAATATATCCATGATGATCTGCACCCCAAATATTGATGTATGTGTCATAGTTTCTATCATATTTATCTTTGTGATAAATAATATCACCTGCTAAATATGTTGGAATTCCATTTTCTCTTACAACAACTCTATCGGCATCATCTCCACCTTCAGTTGATCGTAACCATACTTTTTCATCTTTATCATAAAGTTGACCAGATTTTTCTAGAACTGCTTTAGTAGCATCCCAATTGACGTATAAAGATTTTTCACTTACAAATTGATCAAATTCAATTCCAAGGTCTTTTAAATCTTTGACAATGATCTGCATCACTTCTTCTTTACCAAGTTGCGCCATTTCATCTAAATGAGTCGCATCTTTAAAAATATCTTCACCCATTTTTTTAGCACAATCTTGTGCAATTGGAAGCAGATATTCTCCTCGGTAATATTGTTCTGGATATTCAACATCTAGACCTAAAATTTGTTCTCGACCTGCTAAATAAATAGAGAGACCCAATAGATCCATTTGTGCCCCAGCATCATTGATATAATATTCAGTTGTTATATCATATCCAAGATGCCTACCAACTCTACAAAGTGTATCACCAATAATAGCACCTCGAGCGTGACCAATGTGCAATGGTCCCGTTGGATTGGCACTTACATATTCTAAAAGAATCTTGTGATCTTTAGTAGTTGCTTTGGCAAAATCAGCTTCATTATTCAATGCAGTCTTGATTTGATCATTCAAATACTGATCAGAAAGAGTAAAGTTTAGAAAACCTTTAACGGCAATTACTTTAGAAAAGATAGGTTGATCATCAAATTTTGTTACGAGTTCATCTGCAATCATCATTGGAGATTTTTTCAGCTCCTTAGCTAATGCAAATGCAACGGGTGTTGCAAAATGACCTAGAGTTCTATCTTTTGGTTTTTCTAGAACGATTTCTCGCTCTAGAATATTTTCTATTATGTTTTTAATCTTCGCTTGCAATGAAGATCTCGCTTATGCAGTTTTGTTTTCTGTTGAAGTTTCTGTAGCTTTAGTTTGTGCAGTTTCGTTGTTTTCGATTTTTTCTGAAGTTTCGTTTTTCGCTACTTCTGGTTCATCTTCTTTTACAGCACTTTTAAAGTTTTTAATCCCTTGACCTAATCCTTTAGCTAGTTCAGGAATTTTCTTTCCTCCAAAAAGTAATACTACAACCGCAATGATTGCAAATAATTCAAATCCACCTGGCATACCCATAGTTTATTTCCTTTTAATTTCTATTATTCCCTATTAATAGTGAAACTTAGTGCACATAACTATATTTATGTTTAGTGAAACTTAGTGAACTATTTTGTATGATCTCAGGAACAGTGAATAAGTGATCATGCAAAGTTTAAAGGTC
>JBNLDA010000040.1:0-14236 GCA_050304095.1 Arcobacteraceae bacterium
CAATTTCAAGATAAAGTCAAATTTCATCCTGTACAAAATAATGATGAGATATTTAGTTTATTAGAAGATGGACACGTTGATGCTGCCATTGCATTTAATACTTCTAATTATCTATTGATTAAAAGAGTATTGAATGATATAGAACCCATACATACTTTAAGTGAACCAGTAATTGGATCAGTGAGTGCCGTACGACCTAATCAAGATTTATTGTATTCTATTCTATCTAAAGCAGTTGATTCATTGAGTTTGGAAGAGAAACAAGCTATTTCAAGAAAATGGCTTGGCAATATAGAACAATCTAAAGATCCTTATAAACTGACCAATAAAGAAAAACAGTATTTGGAAAATAATAGATTCACAATTTGTGAACAATATGATATATATCCGCTTTCTGGAGTTCATAATGGGAAATTAATAGGGATGAGAGGTGCATATCTAGATCAAATAATACAAAAAACTGGATTACAGGTTAGAGCATTAGGTTCAAAAAGTCAAGATGAGCTCAAACAAAAAGTTAAAAATAACCAGTGTGATATGATTGGGTCTTTGGGTTTAGGACAAAAGTTATATCCAAATATTATTAATACAAATGTAGTTACCGATTTCCCTTTTGCAGTGATGGGTGATTTACAAAGTTTTAATATGGGACCCTATAGTAATCTTTCTGAATATACTTTTATGGTACGGTTTCAAAGTATAAAGGAAAGAATTCTACAAGCATATCCTGACTTGAATATAAAAGTTGTTAATGAAATAGATGAAGCGATTAGACAAATTGGGAATAATGTTCATTTCATCGCATTACGACCAGTTGCTGAAAGAATTATTCAAGATTATGGTTTTAACAAATATAAACTCAATGGAGTATTAGATAAGGTAAATCAAAAAATGACGATGGGTGTACGACAAGATCATCCCTTGTTACTCTCTATTATTAATAAAAGTATTGCTTCTATGGATCCATTGATAGTTGATCAAATCAAAGATAAGTATTCGTTTAAAAAATTTAAAGTGGTGCAAAGTAATATCTATCTTTGGTATTTTTTGGGAATAACAGTTTTTATCGCAATACTTGTTTATTATAGATATTTACTTGTAAAAAAACAAAATATACAAATAGAACAAAAAAATATTGAATTGCGACAAAAAGATCAAATCCTTTTTCAACAAGCTAAACTTGCAGCAATGGGAGAGATGATAGGAGCAATTGCCCATCAATGGCGACAACCCCTAAATGAAATCTCAATAAAAATTCAAAAGTTAGAATTTGCATATCAAAAGAACAAAATAGATGAACAGTATATTCGAGATTATGTTGATAATAGTATTAAGACTATTGATTTTATGTCAAAGACCATTGATGGATTTCGGAATTTTTTTAGACTAGATAAAGCAAAAATTGTATTTGACACCAAAGAATCAATTGAAGAAATAGTGTATATGCAAAAAGCTCAATTAGAAGATCATCAGATTACTTTGGAAATAGAGGGAGAAGGGTTTGAATACAATGGATATAAGAATGAGTTTCAACAAGTTATGTTGAGTATCATTTCTAATGCAAAAGATGCTTTGATTCACAACAATATTGAATTTCCAAAAATTAAAATATATTTAGAAAATCATAAAATCATTATTGAAGATAATGGTGGAGGTATTGACGAAGATATTATCAATAGGGTGTTTGAACCTTATTTTACAACAAAAGAACAAGGGGAAGGAACAGGAATAGGATTATATATGAGTAAAATGATTATTGAAAATCATTTTAATGGAGGATTATCTTTAGTGAATAAAAATGATGGTCTACAAGTTATTATTACACTTCATAAAGGGGAATGGTGATGGGAACTAATGTATTGAAATCTATATTATATGTAGAAGATGAAAAAACCGTACAAAGTGATATTGCAGAAATCTTAGAAGATTTTTGTGAAACTCTCTATATAGCTGATGATGGGAAACAAGGATATGCTCAGTTTATAAAGCATAAACCAGAACTTATTATTACAGATATTAGAATGCCATATATGGATGGGATTCAAATGTGTAAAGAGATAAGAAAACTAACAAAAGATATTCATATTATTTTTATTACAGCATTTAATGATACTGAGTATTTTCAAGAGGCTATTGAATTGCAAGTAGATGGATATGTGCTAAAGCCTACCAAAATGAATCTTTTAATCAAAAAAATTGAAGATATTGCGAAACATATTGATCTAAAAAAAGAGCTAAAAGACAAAGAAGCGATGTTGATACAACAATCAAAAATGGCCGCAATGGGAGAGATGCTTGGAAATATTGCTCATCAATGGAGACAACCATTAAGTGTAATATCTACCTATGCAACAGGTTTAGAAATAGATTGTGATTTAGATCAACTCGATAATGAGAAAGTTAGAAATTGTGCTCAAACCACATTAGAACAAGTGAATTATCTTAGTGAAACTATTGAAGAATTTAAAGATTTTTTTAAACCAACATTATCAAATCAATCCTATAATCTTAAAACGTATATTGATAAATGTGTAAAACTTGTTGATGCAGCATTTAATATGAACACAATTGAATTAATAGAACAAGTTGATAGCAATATGAATAGCTATGGTCATCCAGAGTATTTTCTTCAAGCACTCATTAATATCCTTAATAATGCTAAAGATGCATTAAAATCTGTAGAAAATATTGAAGAAAAATTGGTGTTTATTTTTACTGTAAAAATTAATGATAATATAATAGAGATTGATATTCGTGATAATGCTGGAGGAATTCCAGAGAATATTATAGATAAGATATTTGACCCATACTTTACGACTAAAGCAGAAAGAGAAGGAACAGGATTAGGATTACATATTACAAAAACAATCATTACAAAAAATCTGAGTGGAACTATAACTGTTGAAAATGTTGAGTTTATACATCACAATGTAAAATATAAAGGAGCACAATTCTCTATTAAAATACCTTTAGTATAAGTTAGTAAATATTTAATCTCATATGTGCTAAAATCCAAACTTTATTTAGACAGGTGTCTGAGTGGTCGAAAGAGCTCGCCTGGAACGCGGGTATGGGTAACACCATCGAGAGTTCGAATCTCTTCCTGTCTGCCATTAAGTGTAATCACATAGTTTTCCAGCAATATACTTTTAAATCGATTATTAAGAGTAAATTTTTATTATTTTAATAAAAATATTACTCTTTTTTTACATTTTTTATAATAATTTCATAAGTTTTGTAATAATATTAACACTATTATAAATTAAAAAATTAAAAAATAATTTTAAGCATATGTTTATAATTAAAATAATTTAAAAAGTTTTAAAATGAAAGAAACTACAGAAAAAAAACTATTGTTACTTATAAGAATTGCTCCTGTTGTGATCATCATGATCTTTGCATTTATTAATACATATTTTTTGATAATGCAAAACAATAAAGAATATACTAATGCATTGAAAACATTAAAATCTGAATTAATACAAAATGAACAACAAAGAGCAAAAGATGAAGTGCTTCATGTTTGTGATATGATCCAATTTCAAAAAAACACTACTGAAGATCAATTGAAAAATGAGATACAACAAAGAGTCTATGAAGCCTATGCAATCATAAATAGAATATATGATGAAAACAGAAATTTAGAAAAATCAAAAATCATCAAAATGATCAAAGACGCGTTACGTGATATCCGTTTTAATAATGGACGAGGCTATTTTTTTATTTTTGAAAATAATGGAACAAATATTATGCTCCCACCAACACCAAATCTTGAAGGGAGTTCTTTTTGGAATTTTCAAGATGCAAAAGGAGTTTATACTATACAAGATATGTCCAAAATCACAAAAAAAGATTCAGAAGGATTTTATAGTTGGTATTGGTATAAACCAGGGGATAATGAAACACAATACAAAAAAATAGGTTTTGGAAAATATTTTGAGCCGTTTGATTGGTTTATTGGAACTGGAGAATATGTAAAAGATTTTGAAGAAGATTTAAAAAATAAGCTTATTGAACGAATCAATTCTATTAAGTACTCTACCAATGGATATATTTTTATGTATCAATATGATGGTATGACTTTAAGTCATATAAATCGAAAATTATTAGGAACCAATCAAAATCAAGATCAACTAGTAAACGTGATCATTAATAAAGCAAAAAATGGTGAAGGTTTTATAGAATATGCTAATAAAATTGTTTATGTGCATAGTTTTAATGAATGGCAATGGGCTATAGGATCTGAAGTATATTTAGGTGAGATCGATCAATTGATCAAAGAAAAAACAGCCGAACTAAATCAAAAAAATCAAGAACAAATCAATAGAATCTTATTGATCAACTTAAGCTTAGCAATGTTTTTTATAGTATTAGCACTTATAATTTCAAATAAAATAGAAAAAATATTTTTGCAATATAAAAGAGTGGTAAACAAAAAACAGGCAAAACTTGAGGAACAAAATCAACGTTTTGAACTAGCGATGAATAGTACTCATGATGGTTTATGGGATTGGAATCCAGTAACCAATAAAGTATTTTATTCAAAAACATGGAAAGAGATGTTAGGGTATAAAGAATATGAGATTAGTGATGATATTGAAGAATGGAAAAGTAGGGTACATCCAGATGATTTAGCAAAAGCTTTAGAGGATTTACAATTACATATAGATGGAAAAACACCTTTATATGAGAATATTCATAGAGTACAACATAAAAACAACTCTTGGGTCTGGATTCTTGATAGAGGGAAAGCACTCTTTGATAAAGATGGTAATGTAGTGAGGATGATCGGTTTTCATACAGATATTACTACTCAGAAAAAAAGAGATAAATTACTTACTGAACAATCAAAAATGGCAGCAATGGGAAATATGATAGGCAATATTGCTCATCAATGGAGACAACCATTGAATGTAATAACGACCACTGCTTCTGGTATAAAGCTTGAAAAAGAATTTGGTACTATGGATGATGAAACCTTGATCTCAAGATTGAATAATATCGTCAAAAGTGCTAATTACCTTTCTGAAACAATTAATACTTTTAGGGATTTTATTAAAGAGAAGAAAGAGTATTCTAAAGTAATATTGCAAGATAGAATAAAAATTGCTACAGACATTGTATCAACTGCATTGGCAGACCATCATATTAAATTTATCAACAACATTAATAATCAAAATCCAATAGAGATCATCATGATTATGGGAGAATTGAGTCAAGTGATTATCAATATACTGAACAATGCAAAAGATATTCTTCTTGAAAAGAAAATTGAAAATCCTTGGGTAGAGATCAATCTTGATGTAGATAAAGAACAAAAGAAAGCGATTATTACAATTGAAGATAATGGTGGTGGAATACCTGAAGATGTTTTACCACATATCTTTGAACCATATTTTACAACTAAACATCAAAATTTAGGTACTGGGTTGGGACTGCATATGAGTTATCAAATTATCACAGAAAGTTTAAATGGAGAACTTTATGTCGAAAATACACAAAATGGAGCAAAATTTTTTATAGAACTACCACTTGATTAAAAAATATTGCTATTTGCAATAAATTCAAGAACACTTTTTTAAAAATGCTAAAATTTTCAAATGAAAATTGATGTTTTTGAAAAAATGAAGATTTTAAGTGATAGTGCCAAATATGATGTGAGTTGTTCTTCTAGTGGAAGTGATAACAATTATAAAACTGGTGAGTTAGGAGCGACTCACAATAGTGGAATATGTCATACTTTCACTGCTGATGGCAGATGTGTATCATTACTTAAAGTATTGCTTACAAATTTTTGTATTTATGATTGTGCGTATTGTATCAATAGAGTTTCTAATGACATCTCTCGTACTGCATTTGCTCCAAGAGAACTGGCTGATATTACAATAAATTTTTACAAAAGAAATTATATTGAAGGGTTATTCTTAAGTAGTGGAATCATTGAAAATGAAGACCACACGATGCAATTGATTTTACGAACATTGAAGATTCTTCGATATGAATACCGCTTCAATGGATATATTCATGTCAAATTGATCCCTGGGAGTGATGAAAGACTGATCGAACAAGTGGTTGCATTAGCAAGTCGAGTGAGCTCCAATATTGAACTACCTAGCGATAAAAGTTTAAAACTACTTGCACCTAATAAAACCAAAGAAAAAGTATTACAACCACTTAAACTCGCTCGAGATATTAGTTTGGAAAAAGATCTTAAACCAATACCAATGTCTACGCAACTTATTATTGGCGCAACCCCTGAAAGTGATAGAGATATACTAAGACTTAGTAGTGCACTATATGATAAGGCATTGTTAAAGAGGGTCTATTATAGTGCGTATATCCCAGTCAATGATGATAGAAATCTTCCGGCAATATTAAATAAGCCACCATTATTGAGAGAGCATAGACTCTATCAAGCCGATTGGTTATTGCGTTTTTATGATTTTAGATATGATGAGATTGTAGATGAATTAAATCCAAATTTGGATGAGGACCTTGACCCAAAAATGTTTTGGGCTTTGAACAATCTTCAATATTTTCCAATGGAAATTAACAATGCTTCAAAAGAGGAGCTTTTGAGAATCCCTGGAATAGGAATGCGAAGTGTGATCAAAATACTCAAAGCAAGACGATTTAAAAAACTTGATCTAGAGGATTTAAAAAGATTGAAAATTTCAGTTAAGAAAGCGCAGTATTTTATCACTTGCAAAGGGAAATACCAAAAAGCAATACCGATGTATAAAGATACAATTAAAAATGCGTATTTGCTGCCACAACCAACACAGCCAAATTTATTTGATATTAGTGGATTGACGGGGGAATTATGATCATAGTGTATGATGGAAGTTTTGAATCATTTTTATGCCTTGTTTATGAAGTTTATTATAAAAAACTTGATGTGCAAACTATTCAAAAAGAGTTTCCTCAATCTCTATTTACTGATGATTTTTATGAGGTGGAATATGTTGAGAGTAAAGCAATAAAAGTACTTGAAGCATTGAAACAAAAATTTATTCAAAAAAATTTTGAAATGATATTGAATTGTTTTATGTGCGATAGTGTCGATTTTGAAATTGATCTACTGCACTTTATTATTATTGGATTTAAAGATCAAAAGCAATTAGATAATATCAATCATCCTTTTGTTTTTAATTTACAACGTTTACAAAAAGAGTTATTTTCCCTTAATCATAAAATGACAGGCTTTACAAGATTTGAAGAGTTAGAAGATGGGACACTGTATGCACAAATTCAAACTAAATTTAATGTGGTTTATTTTTTAGGTAAACATTTTTTAAAACGCTTTAACAATCAAAAATATATCATTCATGATATTCAAAGAAAAATAGCCTTTATAAAAAATGAGCAGTTTGTAGGAGTGCAAAATATTGCTTCATTTGAAACCCCAATAGTATCTCATAATGAAGAAAAATTTCAAAACCTTTGGAAAACATTTTTTAAAAGTGTTGCTATAGAATCAAGAGAAAATGTAAAATTACAAAAACAATTATTACCTCTTATATATCGTAGTATGATGACTGAATTTTATAAATAATTATTTGACATAAGACATTAAAAAGACATTTTTTTGTGCTTTAATATTTAAATGAAAAAAAATATGATAATATAATATAGTACAATTAAAGAGGTTATCTATGGATTTGAACATTTCAACATTATATGATCGTTTTTTTGCTAGTAAAACCAAAATACGGTTTTTCTTTGCAGCTTCATTCGTTATATTTGCAGTGGTTATATCTGGGATAGCTTTTTTTATAAATTACCAATATGAAACAAAATATTTAGTACAATCTATTCAACATAATGCAAAAAGTTATATTCAAAATAAGCAAATTTATTTACAAAATCAAATTGACCATCATAAAAATAATATAGTAGCTATTTCTAAAAATCAAATTTTATTGGATTATGTTAATACCAATGTGAATAAACAATATGTAGTAAATCTTTTTGAGCAAATGATGCAATCAGATGAACAAATTATGCAATTAAGATTTATAGATGCCAATGGTAATGAAAAAATTAGACTCGATCGCGCTGAATTAGGATCAGATTATAGAGTGGTACCTGATAGACTTTTACAAAATAAAAAGGATAGGTACTATTTTAAAGAAGCCTCAAAGCTTAATGATCCAAATGAAGTTTGGATATCGGATGTTGATCTGAATATTGAGAACAATAAAATTGAAATTCCAATAGTGCCTACGATGAGATTTGCAGTTTCTTTACATAATGAAACGCAGTTCAAAGGTATATTGGTCATCAATATATTTATGAAAAATATTTTACAAAATTTAACCAATAGTGATAATTTTTTAGTATCAATTATTGATCAAGATGGTCATTATCTTATTGGAAAAAGAGAATTGCAAGATGGTAAAGTTATTGATTGTTCTTGGTCTCAATATATGGTTAACCAAAAAAATCCAAAACAATTTGATCTTCAAATTTTAGAAACCATTGCCCAATCAGATATTTATTTAGGTGAAACTCTTTTTGCTAAAAATCTATCGACATCTTTAGATTTACTACAGCAATTAACAATTGTCCTTGAAGTGAAGAAAAGTTATATCACTTCAATTCAAACTAGTACCTTTGAAAAACTATTTGAAACCTTATTGTTGGTAGTGTTATTAAGTGGTCCCGTAGGATTGTTACTTTCATTGATCCCTTCAGGTTTAGCAAGTAAATATATCAAAGCCTCTGGGGATCTTAAAAACAAATCATTAATTTTTGATGAATATTTAGAAACAATGAATATGAATAATATTATTTCAAAATCTGATCTTAAAGGAAATATTACGTATGTGAATCAGAATTTTTGTGATGTGTCAGGTTATACAAAAGAAGAGCTCTTGGGTAAACCACATTCTTTGTTAAGACATCCTTCGACTCCAAATGAGACTTTTAAAATACTATGGTTAACGATCCAATCTGGAAATGTCTGGTCTGGAATGTTACGAAATAAAAGGAAAGATGGCGGACATTATGATGTTGATCAAGTTATTATGCCCATTAAAGACACTAATGGAAAGATCATAGAATATCTTGCAGTACGTCATGATATAACTGAACTTATTGAACAACGTAAAAATCTTTTTACATTAGCCAGTACAGATCAATTAACTCAAGTTGGAAATAGATATAAACTTTCAAATGATATAGCAGAGCATATGGTAAATAATGTTGCTGTGATAGATATAGATAAGTTTTCAAATATCAATGATCTTTATGGAAATGAAATAGGTGATCATATAATCAAAGAGTTTGCGAAACTATTGGAAGAGAATCTTACAGATGAATTTACATTGTATAGACTTCATGGAGATAAATTTGCAATTTTAAATTACACGTTAGATAGTGATAGATTTAGTAATTTTATAGAGCATCTAAATAAAAAGATGATCGAATCAGTTATTGTTACTGATATTAAAGATTTTGATATCGTAACCACTGTTGGTATCTCTTCTCAAGAAAATTCAATAATTTTGACAACTGCTGAGATGGCAAACCGATATGCGAAATCAGTTGGTAAAAAGGTATTTAAATATTCTAAAGAATTGAACTTGGAAAAGAAATTTGAAGAGAATATTCAAAGAACAGAGCAGATCAAATTAGCACTAATTGAAAATAGGTTTGAAGTATATTTCCAACCAATATTCAATAATACCAATTATCGAATTGAAAAGTATGAATGTTTGGTTCGAATGATTGATATAGATGGACAAGTCATCTCTCCATTTTTCTTTTTGGATATTGCTAAATCGACTGGACAATATATTGATATTACAAAAATAGTGATTCAAAAGTCATTTGAAAAATTCAAAGATACTGATAGAGAATTTTCTATAAATCTAACTATTGAAGATATTCTTAATGATGAATTAGTTATTTATCTTGAAGAGATGATTCATGAATATAATATTAATAAACAATTAGTTTTAGAGATAGTTGAGAGTGAAGGGATAGAAAACTTTGATTTAATACAAAAATTTATTAAAAGATTAAAAGCATTTGGGGTACAAATTGCTATTGATGATTTTGGTACAGGATATTCAAATTTTGAGTATCTGATCAAATTACAACCAGATTATGTGAAAATTGATGGTAGTTTAATCAAAGATATTAAAACTGATCCAAATATGTATGCGATTGTTACGACCATTGTACAATTTGCGAAACGAATGAACTATAAAGTGATTGCTGAATTTGTATCGAGTGAAGAGATATTCGAAGCAATCAAAGAGATCGATATAGATTATTCACAGGGATTTTATATAGGGAAACCTGAACCAGAGTTAATTGAGAATTGAATTTTATTCTAATTCTTGAATTTTAGAGTTGATCATTTCTAATGATTGATATTGAGTAGCGTGGGCTAGATCTGAAAGTGTTGAACCAAAAATCTCTTCTGCATTTTCAAACCCTTCAATTAAACTTTCTCTTACTTCATAAAGGATTCCTAGATCATTTTGAGCTATATCAGAAATATTTTGCATCAAACGGTTAATAGTATTTTCTTGGTTGAATAGTCCATTATGTGATATTAGTTCATTGGCTTCATCTGTGTTGAGTCTAACCAGAGACTTACTCTCAATATTCCCAAATTGTTCTAGATTGAGGTTTCTAATATCTTCATGAGCATGTAATAGATCAAAATCTTCATCTTGAGAAATGAATTTTTCTAGAGCACTTTGTATGAGTGCATGATTTTGAGTTAAATTTTTTATACTTTCTTTTGCTATTACCAATTGAGATTGCTCCGATATATCAACAACAACACCATTATCTGATGTTGTTTGTGGTGTTGTTTTAGAATTTGTATTATGATTTTGATACTCTTTGATAAAAGTTGTACTAAGAGTATTACTATCTATTTTCATAATGATTAGTTGTTACGTTCCACTATTTTAATTAAGTGATAACCAAATTGTGTTGCGATTGGACCATGTACTTTTCCAACTTCTTCATTAAATACAACAGTATCAAATTCACCTACCATTTGACCAGGAGAAAACCTTCCCAAATCACCTCCATTATGACCTGATGGACAAGATGAGAATTCTCTTGCAGCATCTTCGAAACTCATTTCATTGTTTTCTATTTTTGTTTTTAATTCTTCACAAAATTTTGGGTCACTGACCAAAATATGACTCGCTTGTGCTGTTGCCATTGTTTTCCTTTAAATATCAAATATATGTTTTTCTAAAATTACAGTTTTAAATGTTCCTACAAAGACCATTTTACCTTCAACCGTACCTATTACTTCTATCTCTTGTTTACGTCCATAATCTTTAGTAAGTCTAGCTTCAAAAATAGCAGTCTGACCTAATTTAATTGGTGCAGTGAATTTGGTAGTAGATGCAGCTAATACAACATTGGGATCATTAACTGCACACATTGCTGCAAAATCAGCCGCTGCGAATGCAAAACCACCATGTATTAAACCTCTATCATCGGCGATCATTCTTTGATGAGTGTGGAGTTGTACTTTGGCATAGTTTGATTCCAATTTAATCAATTTGCCATTTAAAGAACTGTTTATTCTAAGGTGTGTATTTTGATCCATTCATAGCCTTTTATGTATTGAACTTTAGAGTTTAGCTAAAAAATGTTTAAATGTAAAAATTGTGGATAATATTGAAAATAAGAGGTTGAAAAAGGAAAGCTCTTATAGAGCTTCCTCATCCTCTTCACCAGTTCTGATTCTGATTGTTCTTTCAACTGGAGTAACGAAGATTTTACCATCTCCAATTTTTCCAGTTTTTGCTGATTCAACGATTGTTTTAACCACTTCATCAACTTTTTCTTCTTCTACTACTAATTCTAATTTGATCTTTGGTAAAAAGTCAACTACATACTCAGCACCTCTGTATAGTTCAGAGTGTCCTTGTTGTCTTCCGTAACCTTTTACATCACTTACAGTCATTCCTGTAATACCAATTTGAGTTAATGCATCTTTTACATCTTCTAATTTAAACGGTTTGATTATAACTTCTACTTTTTTCATTATGATAATTCCTTATATATTAAAATGCTCGCTTGAACTCAGGGTAGGCTTCAACACCACACTCATCAACATCAAGCCCTTGGCTTTCCTCATCACTGTTAGCTCTAAGAGGGAAAACTTTATTGATCAAAAATAATACAATATATGAACTTACAAAAGCAAATATTGCTACAACAATAATTCCTTTTAGTTGTCCCATAAGTGTAATTCCATTGGCTGGATCACTTGCAAAAATACCTACAGCTAGCGTTCCCCAGATACCATTGAGTAAGTGAACAGATAGTGCTCCCACTGGATCATCTAGTTTTAATTTATCAAAAAATGGTACACCATATACTACAAGTACTCCACCAATAGCTCCAATAATGATTGGTTGATAAATTGAATAGAGATCTGGTCCTGCTGTAACTGCAACTAAACCACCTAAAGCACCATTAAGTACCATAGTGATATCTAGTTTTTTATACTTTAGATACATCATGATACCAACCATGATTGCTCCAGCTAGACCAGCAGTGTTTGTATTCATGATTGTTAAAGCAACGGCATCAGCGTTTTCTTTACTGGCAATTGATCCAACACTTCCACCATTGAATCCAAACCAACCGATCCAAAGTAAAAATGCTCCAAGTGTAACAAGTG
The DNA here is from genome assembly GCA_050304095.1 of Arcobacteraceae bacterium. GTDB lineage: Bacteria > Campylobacterota > Campylobacteria > Campylobacterales > Arcobacteraceae > JAYEFX01. The sequence continues at coordinate 12,674 of JBNLDA010000040.1, forward strand.
GGATATTTGAAGCTGGTATTACTCGTACACCACCACTTTCAGGATATCTTCCTTTTCTAGCTCCAATGATTAGAATTGCAGCCAATAATGCCCATCCACCAGTTGAGTGAATTACTGTTGATCCCGCAAGGTCATACATAGATAATTCTAAAAATGAACCTTCTAACATATTTGATCCCCATGCCCAGTTTACAACGATAGGGTAAATTGTTGCAGCAATTATAAGGGTAAATAATCCTAATGGTAAGATTCGTGCTCTTTCACTCACGCCACCACTCATAATATTGATTACTTTTCCAACAAATGCCATTTGAAATAGAAATGCTGCCCATTGGCTCATCCCATCTGCTCCAAAACTACCAAAGGCTATAGAATAACCAAAGAGTAAAAATGACATTGAAGCCAGTGCATAAATCATTGTATTGACCATAAGTACGGCCGTAACGTTTTTTGTTCTAACCAGTCCTGCTTCCAACATAGCAAAACCTGGTACCATAAAGATAATCAATACCATTGCGAAGAGCGCAAAAAATGTATCAATTACATAAGCTGTATTTGCATCCATAGTTCCATCCTTTTCTTTCCTGAAACTATTATAAAGAAATTTTTATGATTTATAAAGGGGAGGGGTGAATATTTTCTATACAATTTTGCAATTTGCAAAATTGTATAGACAAAAGTGTTTAAAGTTTTACAGAAAGTAAATAGTTAACAACATTTTCAATAAATGCGTCGTGTTTTCTCTCTTTTAAGTAGGCAATATAAAGTTTTCTTTTCATATTTATGTTTGGAAGTCTTGCTTCATGTAATACACCAGCTTTGATAAAATCAGCAATTGCATGTCGTGAAACAATTGAACAAGTAGGTACATCATCTTTAGAACTATGTAAAACTGTTTGTACAATAGTTGTAGGAGAAGAAGATTCACTTACCATATTAAATGTATCACAATCACTCAATCCTGCTTGATCTAAAGATTCTTTGAATAGTGCTCTAGTGTTACTGTCTCTATTTCTACAAACCCATTTATATGATAGTAGATCGTCATCTTTTACTCTTTTTGGTAGTTTTTGGTTTGAGAAGATTACGATTTCATCTTCCATCCATTCTCTATAGATAATATCATCTTCAAATACTGGGCTTTCAATCAGTGCAATATCAGAGTGTTTATCAAGAAGTTGAGTAATAGCATCTTTAGATAAAGCAACATTAACACTTACATCATTATTGATTTTTTCTTTGATGTCATTTAAGAATGTTGGTAAGATATAGTTACCAATAACAAATGATGATGAAAAGATAAAAGTGATATCTTTATTAACAATCTTTAAAAGATCTTTTTCAGCATTACCAATACATTTTTCTAATTTTAAAGCAATTGCAAGTAATTGCTCACCTTCTTTTGTTAAACGGATACCGTTTTTCTTTCTTTCAACAATTTTTGTTTCCAAATATTCTTCGATATATTTGATTTGTTGTGTTACTGCTGGTTGTGAAATACCAAGTTTTGCGGATGCTTTAGAGAATGATTTTTCCCTTACAACCGATAAAAATGTTCCCATT
>JBNLDA010000041.1:0-14030 GCA_050304095.1 Arcobacteraceae bacterium
GAAAGAATCGTCGTGAATATAAGAAGTATAGTAAAAAGTAGTATTTTATTTAGTTTAGATATCATATTTATAATTTTAATTTCTCTATCGTATTATATTACATTAAAAGTGAACACTTTACAAGTGATCGAAATCCCAAAAGGTTCAACGAAAGGGATTATATCATATCTAAATAAAAATGGTTATGATATGCACCAACTAGATTACTATTTTGTAAGATTTTTAGGATATCCACAAAGTGGATGGATTGATCTTAAATCAACCACAATGACCAGAGGGGATTTTTATTACAAACTTACCACTTCAAAAGCTGCCCTTAAACAAATTACATTGGTTCCTGGGGAAACATATTATTACTTTTTAGAACAACTAGCACAAAAATTTAATCTCTCTCATGAAAAACTTTTAAAATACTATGAACAATATAAATATAAACTTGATGGGAATATCCTAGCTGAAACCTATTCATTACCAATTGGGATGGATGAAGAAAGAATCATCATCTATCTAATCAATTATACACACAAACAATATCAAGAGTTTAGTAACAAGATTTTTGGTAATTTTGATAAAAAAAATTGGTACAACTATATTATTATCGCTTCTATTATTGAACAAGAAGCCGCTAGTACTGAAGAGATGCCAATAGTATCATCAGTAATCCATAATAGATTAAAAAAAGGGATGGCCTTACAAATGGATGGTACGCTCAATTATGGAAAATATTCTCATGAAAAGATCACGCCAACACGCATACAAAATGACACCTCTTCATACAATACCTATAAATTTCCAGGGCTTCCAAGTGATCCAGTATGTTCTGTGAGCCTCAATTCAATTAAAGCTGCCATTTTTCCAGCAAAAACTGATTATCTATATTTTATGCGAAATAAAAAAACTGGTACTCATGATTTTACAAATAGTTACAAATCTCATATTGATAATGTAAATAAAGCGAAAAAAGTTCCGAAAAGTGATACGAATTCGGACACAATCAAGGAGCTTTTCAAAAAAATCTAAATATACATGCTAAAAAATGTTTCGAAAGTAAACATTTTTTAGTTTTTTACAGATTTATTTGCCACTTCAACACACTTAAAGTGAAATCATTGCTATAATCACTACTATTAAAATAAAATTTTTAGGAGAATACCGATGTCAAAAATCATTTGGTCAAAAATTGATGAAGCTCCGGCTTTAGCAACATATTCACTTTTACCAATCGTAAATGCTTTCACAAAAGAAGCAGGAGTTGAAGTAGTAACTTCAGATATTTCATTAGCTGGAAGAGTTTTAGCTGCAATGGGTCTAGCTGAAGATAATTTATCAAAACTTGGTGAAGTTGTACTTCAAGAAGATGGAAATATTATTAAGTTACCAAATATCTCAGCTTCAGTTGGTCAATTAAAAGATTGTATTGCGGAACTTCAAGGTCAAGGATATGATATCCCTAATTACCCTGAAAACCCTGCAAATGCTGAAGAAGAAGCAATTCAAGCTAAATATAGCACATGTTTAGGATCTGCAGTTAACCCAGTTCTTAGAGAAGGTAACTCAGATAGAAGAGCAGCTGTTGCAGTTAAGAAATTTGCTCAAAATAATCCACATAGATTGAAACCAGTTGATGAAAACTCAAAAGCTAGAGTTGCACATATGGCTGGAAATGGTGATTTCTATGGTAATGAAAAATCTGTTACTTTAGACAAAGATCAAAAAGTTACAATTGCATTAAATGGAAATACTTTAGCAACTATTGATGCATTGGCTGGTGAAGTTTTAGATGGTACTTTTATGTCTGTAAAAGCTTTAAGAGCATTCTATAAACAAACAATTGAAGATGCAAAAAAAGATGGTATAATTTGGTCACTTCACTTAAAAGCAACTATGATGAAAATCTCAGATCCAATTATGTTTGGTCATGGTTTTGAAATTTTCTTTGAAGAAGTATTCTCTAAATATGCAGATACATTTAAACAATTAGGTGTAAACCCAAATCTTGGTATGAGTGATCTTGAGAAAAAAATCGCTGGTCATGCACAAGAAGCTGAAATCAAAGCTGCATTCCAAGCAGTAGTTGAAGCTGATGCTCCAAGAATTGCTATGGTTGATTCTAGAAAAAATCAAACAAATTTCAATGCGTCAAATGATGTAATTATTGATGCATCTATGCCAGTTGTTGTTAGAGAAGGTGGAAAACAATGGGATAGAACTGATGCTGCTGATCAAACTATCGCAGTTATTCCAGATTCTACTTATGCAATGTTCCATGCTGAGATGGTTGCTGATGTTGTTAGAAATGGGCAATTTGATGTTACAACTATGGGATCTATGCAAAATATTGGTCTTATGGCTCAAAAAGCTGAAGAATATGGTTCGCACCCAACAACTTTTGAATTAAAAGAGGCTGGAACAGTTACTGTTACATCTGAGGATGGTACAGTATTAATGAGCTTTGAATGTGAAGCTGGTGATATTTGGAGAATGTCTAGAGCAAAAGATATTCCAATCAAAGACTGGATTAGACTTGCATTTGAAAGAGGTCAAATTGAACAAATTCCTGTAGTATTCTGGTTAGATGAAAATAGAGCACACGATGCGCAAATGATTGCTAAAGTTAAAAAGTATATGCCAGAATTCAATACAGAAGGTTTAGAAATTCATTTCATGGATATCACATCTGCAACTAGATTTACTAATGAAAGAGTAAGAAAAGGTTTAAACACAATTGCTGTAACAGGTAATGTATTAAGAGACCACTTAACAGATATGTACCCAATCTTAGAGCTTGGAACATCTGCGAAAATGCTTTCAATTGTACCATTATTAGCTGGTGGAGGATTATATGAAACTGGTGCGGGTGGATCTGCTCCTAAACACGTTGATCAATTCTTAGAAGAAGGTCACTTAAGATGGGATTCATTAGGTGAGTTCTTAGCGCTTGCAGAATCTTTAAGATTTTTAGCTCAAAAACACTCTTCAGAGGATTTAGAAGCTGTAACAGCTGCACTTGATGCTGCTAATGATGGATATTTATCAAACAATAAAGCACCATCAAGAAAATGTGGAGAACCAGATAATAAAGCTTCACACTTCTATGTAGCACAATACTGGGCTCAAGCTTTAGCAGAATCTAGCAATGCAAAATTAGCTGCTAAATTTGCTCCAGTAGCAAAAGCTTTAACTGAGAATGAAGCTAAAATCATGGAAGAATTACTTTCAGTTGAAGGGAAAGCTCAAGATATTGGTGGATACTTCCATCCAAATGATGAGTTAGCTGAAAAAGCTATGAGACCATCAGCAACACTAAATGCAATTATTGATTCTATCTAATCAATAATAGATCTCTTAAAAGGCAGGTAAACACCTGCCTTTTTTTATACCTATAAAAAGAAAATTATTATAATTTGATAACATTTTACACACTGAGTGCTTCAAAATGTTACTTTTTTATCCAATTTACCCTATAATTTTGATTCAAATTATGAAATATTTAGCTACTATTAGATAATTTAATATATCAATCATAAACAGTAACCAGTTAAGGTTATGATAAACCCTTTCTCAACAAAACTTTAAGAGCTTATCTTAGTCTTAACCCTACTGCTTTATGATTGAAGAGTTTCATACAAAGGATAATTATGAGAGGAAAAAAAGTAGGAATCGTTGGTGTTGGAAATGTAGGTTCAACATGTGCCTATATTTTAGCAATGAATGGAGCTTGTCACGAAGTGATCCTAAGATCAAGTAGTAATCCAGATAAAGCCAAAGGATTAGCTCTTGATATGAGTCAAGCTGTACAAGCTGCTAGAATGCATACCGTAGTACGATCTGCTGAAACTCCAGAAGATTTAACTGATTGCGATGTTATTGTTGTAACGGCTGGAAGCCCAAGACTTCCAGGTATGAGTAGAGATGATCTATTAATCAAAAATGCACAAATTATGAGAAGAGTAATGGCAGATGTGAAAAAATATTCTCCAGATGCTATTATCGTCCCTGTATCAAATCCATTAGATGCAATGGTTTATGTCGCCCTAGAAGAAACTGGTTGGGATCAAAATAGAGTTGTTGGTATGGCTGGAATCTTAGATAGTGCAAGAATGGCACATTTTGTATATGAATCACTAGGTTACGGAGCAGGACAAATCAGATGTTCAGTAATGGGTGGACATGGTGATGACATGGTACCACTTCCTAGATTTTCTACAGTTGCCGGAGTTCCTTTAACAGATCTTATGTCATGGGAAGAGATCAATTCTATTGTTGAGAGAACAAAAAAAGGTGGAGCTGAAATCGTTGGATTACTAAAAGATGGAAGTGCTTATTATGCACCTGCAAAAGCTACTGCATTGATGGTTGAAGCAATTTTAAATGATACAAAACAAATCTATCCATGTGCAGTAAGACTCAATGGAGAATATGGTTATTCTAACGTAGTAAGTGGAGTTCCAGTAATGCTTGGAGCTAGTGGAGCTGAAAAAGTTATTGAAGCAAATTTAAATGATGAGCAAGACAGAAGATTTGCAAAATCAGTAAATAGTGTAAAACAACTTATTAACGCACTTTACGAAAATAATTTCTACGAAAAAAAATAAAGGTATCTTTTTATGATCAATAGAAAAGTTGGGATCATTGGTGTTGGTGCAGTAGGTGCAACTGCTGCGTATACTTTAGCAATTGATGGAACTTGTAATGAGATCGTTTTATTTGATATCGTTGATGGTGTAGCTAAAGGAAAAGCAATCGATATTGCTCAAGCTTCATATTACACTAAGACTGAAACAAAAATATATGCTGCGCAAACAATAGCAGATGTAAAAGATTGCGATATTGTTGTTATTACTGCTGGAGTTCCTCGAAAAGGAGATATGACTAGAGCAGATTTGCTTATGATCAATGCTAAGATCATTAAAGATGTAACAACAAGTATCGTGAAAACATCTCCAAATGCAATCATCATTTGTGTATCAAATCCACTTGATGTAATGACTTATGTGATTCATAGACTTACTGGTTGGAATAGAAATAGAATTATGGGTATGGCTGGAGCTTTAGATGGTTCAAGAATGGCTTATCAGATCGCTCAAAAAACGGGACTTAATCTGAGCCAAACTGGAAGTTTAGTTATTGGTGATCATGGTGAAAATATGATCCCATTACCAGATAGAGTATCTGTTTCAGATGTTCCACTTAGAGATCTTTTAACAGATGAAGATTTTGAAGATATCATAGAAAAAACAAAAAAAGGTGGAGCTGAGATTGTTGGACATCTTGGCACTTCTGGATATTATGGACCAGGTATGGCCATCTCATATATGGTTGAATCAATTCTTTATGATAATAAGGCGATCGTCCCAACTTCAGTGTTACTTGATGGAGAGTATGGACACAATGATGTATGCGTTGGTGTACCAATCGTTTTGGGGCGAAATGGTGTTGAACACATTGTTGAAATTGAGATTAGAGAAAAAACAAAAGAGAAATTCAAAATTTCAGTTGATTCAATTAAAGAAAGTATCAAAATTCTTGAAGACAACAACTTTTTTGAATAGAATTTATTACAATACTTCCCACAAAGGCTTGAGGATTTTCCTTGAGCCTTTTTTTTATTCATTATTAACTCAATTGAGAGTAGAATATTTGATATTTTAAAACATGGAGTTTTCATGAGAGTTATAGAATTTGATGATGTAGTTAAAGCAGTACGAGATATTATCGTTCACTGTGGAACTGATCTTCCACAAGATGCATATGATGCATTAAAAACAGCAATGGAAAATGAAAAATCACCTGTAAGTCGTGAGGTAATTAGACAAATCTTAGAAAATGCAGATATTGCAAAAGATGAGAAACGACCATTGTGTCAAGATACTGGTTTAGCAGTATTTTTCGTAAAAGTAGGTGATGAAGTAAAAATCAATGGTGGACTTTTAAAAGATGCTATCAATAAAGGGACAGAGCAAGGATACACTGATGCGTATCTTAGAGCAAGTACTTGTGAACCTTTTAGTCGAGCGAATTTAAAAGATAAAATTGGATACAACCTTCCAGCAATCATCCATTTTGATATCGTTGCAGGTGACAAGATCGATATTGAATACGCAGCAAAAGGTGGAGGAAGTGAGAATGTATCTCGAGCCAGAGTATTCCCACCAGCAGCTGGAAAAGATGGTATTGTAGAATATGTAAAAGAAGTAATTAGTGATGCTGGACCAAATCCTTGTCCTCCAATTACTGTTGGAGTAGGAATTGGTGGAACATTTGAAAAAGCTGCTATTAGTTCAAAACATGCATTATTTAGAAATATTGGTTCAAGAAATGAAGATCCAGAGATGGATGAATTAGAGCAAAGAATCCTTGAAGAGATTAACAAACTTGGAATTGGTGCAATGGGAATGGGTGGAACTAAAACTGCTTTGGCTGTACATATTGAAGCAAATCCTTGTCATATTGCTAGTTTACCAGTATCTGTTAATGTTCAATGTCATAGTTCTAGACATACACATATCACTATATAAAGGATAATAAATGAGTAAAACATATTATTTAACAACTCCATTAACTGAAGAACAAACAAGAGAACTTCAAGCTGGTGATATAGTCTATTTAAGTGGTATTATCTACACAGCACGTGATGCCGCACATAAAAGATTGGTTGACTTAATTGATGCGGGGGAAGAGTTACCATTTGATCTTAATGGAAGTGTAATCTATTTTGTAGGTCCTACTCCACCAAAACCAGGTGATCCAATTGGAAGTGCAGGACCAACAACAAGTTATAGAATGGATTCATATTCACCAACTATGCTTAAATATGGTAGCAAAGGGATGATCGGTAAAGGGAAAAGAAATCAAGCTGTAAAAGATGCTTGTAAGGAATATGGTGGAATTTACTTTGGAGCAACTGGAGGAGCTGGAGCACTTTTAGGAAAACAAATTAAATCTGCTGAAGTGATAGCTTATCCAGAACTTGGTCCTGAAGCAGTGAGAAAACTTGAAATTGTAGATTTTCCAGTTACAGTTATCAATGATACCCATGGAAATGACCTTTATCAAATGGGTCGTGACCAATACGAAGTAAAATAACTTCGTTTCAAACTAAAACATTCATCAAGAATGTTTTAGTTTCATGTGTAACTATTTTAAACACTTAGTATTCTACTTAACCTCAATTTTTTCCATTATCTTACCATTCTTTTATATAAAATGTATCAAAACTAAACACTTTAACTCTTTTATAGTTTTTTAAAGCATTCGAATCGAGCTATTTATATTATACTCGATACAATTATCTTATTAAATCTTAGATAGGAGAATAGATGAATATTCATGAATATCAAGCAAAACAAATTTTTGCAAAATATGGAGTTCCTACACCAAGAGGAATCGTAGCAAATACTGCAGCTCAAGCAGCAATTAATGCAAGTGAACTTGGTGGAGATATTTGGGTTGTAAAAGCACAGATTCACGCAGGTGGTAGAGGATTAGGTGGTGGTGTTAAACTAGCTAAATCTATTGACGAAGTAAGAGACCTTGCAAATGAAATCCTAGGAATGCAACTAGTAACTCATCAAACTGGACCAGAAGGTAAACTTGTACATAAAGTTTATATTGAAGAAGGTGCAGATATCAAAGATGAACTTTATTTAGGTGTTGTATTAGATAGAGCAAAAGAGATGCCTGTAATCATGGCTTCAACTGAAGGTGGTATGGAGATTGAAAAAGTAGCTGAAGAGACTCCAGAAAAAATCATTAAAGTAGCAGTTGATCCAGCAGTTGGTTTCCAAGGTTTCCACGGTAGAGAATTAGTATTTGGACTTGGAATCGAAGATAAAATGGAGCAAAAGAAATTTATTGATTTCGCTAAAAAGCTTTATACATTATATATGGAAAATGATGCAGAACTCATTGAAATCAATCCATTAATCAAAACTGGATCAGGTGACTTTTTAGCACTTGATGGAAAAATGGGATTTGATGATTCTGCTTTAGGTAGACATCCAGAAATTGAAGATATGAGAGATATCACAGAAGAAGATCCAGATGAGAGAGAAGCAGCAATGCATGGACTTTCATATGTATCACTTGATGGTGAAATTGGTTGTATGGTAAATGGTGCTGGTCTTGCTATGGGTACTATGGATACAATTAACTACATGGGTGGAACACCTGCTAACTTCCTAGATGTTGGTGGAAGTGCAAACGCTCAAACAGTTGCTAAAGGTTTTGAGATCATCTTAAAAAATCCAAATGTAAAAGCTATTTTCGTAAATATCTTTGGTGGTATTGTAAGATGTGATAGAATCGCAAATGGTATTTTAGAAGCAACTAAACTGGTTGATGTACATGTTCCAGTAGTTGTAAGACTTGATGGTACTAATGCACCAGAAGCTGCTGAAATTTTAAGAAATGCAAATATCCCAAATGTAATTGCTGCAACTGATTTAGCAGATGGAGCAAAAAAAGCAGTTGAAGCTGCTGCAGCACAATAAGGAGAGAAATCAATGTCAATTTTAGTTAATAAAGATACAAAAATAATCGTTCAAGGATTTACTGGAAAAGAAGGTTCTTTCCATGCTGAACAATGTATAGATTACGGTTCAAATATTGTTGGTGGAGTTACTCCAAATAAAGGTGGTCAAACACATTTAGGTAAACCAGTATTCAATACAGTAAAAGAAGCAGTTGAGACTACTGGAGCAACAGTATCAATGATCTTCGTTCCACCAGCATTTGTTGCTGATGCAGTTATGGAAGCAGCTGATGCAGGGATCGAGTTAGGTGTAATCATCACTGAAGGTGCACCAGTTCGAGATATGCAAGCAGCTAAAGCATACGCAACTAAAAACGGTATGAAAACAATCGGACCAAACTGTCCAGGAATCATTACTGCTGAAGAGTGTAAAATTGGAATCATGCCAGGTATGATCTTCAAAAAAGGAAATGTAGGACTTATCTCTAAATCTGGTACTTTAACATATGAAGGTGCAAACCAAGTATGTAAAGAAGGATTTGGTATCACAACAGCAGTTGGTATTGGAGGAGACCCAATTATCGGTCTTTCATACAAACAATTATTACCAATGTTTGAAGCAGATCCAGAAACTGAAGCAATTGTAATGATTGGTGAAATTGGTGGAGATCTTGAGATTCAAGCAGCTGCTTTTATCAAAGAGAACATCACTAAGCCAGTGGTTGCATTCATTGCAGGTCAAACTGCTCCTAAAGGTAAAAGAATGGGTCATGCTGGAGCTATTGTATCTGGTAGTGCAGGTACTGCTGCAGAAAAAATGGCTGCTCTAAAAGCAGCAGGAGTAAAAGTTGTTGTATCTCCTGCTGAAATTGGAAAAGCAGTTAAAGAAGTACTTTCTAAATAATTACATTATTATTACATTATAAGGCCTCTTATCGATGATAAGGGGCCTTTTTAATTTTAAATTCTTTTAAGTTAAATAAATTTAATTTATGCTATAATTGCCAAAATTATGATTTAAGGGACACACATATGAAAAAAACACTTGTTACACTTTCACTAATTGCAACAACTGCTCTATTTGGTGCAAACAGTGATTACAAATATGAATTCACACCAACAATTGGTGGAACAATTACAGATGGAAGTCAAGATATTGAAGACTTTTTAAACTACGGTGCAAGATTTGGTATCAATTTAGATGATGCTATTGCAGATCAAATTGAAATTGGTTATGAAAGAGCTGATAATGTTGATGATGACCGATCAGGAAATGACAATGAATATGATATCAATCGATATTTCATCAATGCGGTTTCTATGTATGACACTGCTATTGAAAACTTGAAATGGTATGGATTAGCAGGTCTTGGATACGAAGATGTTGATAAAGACGGTCATGATGATCAAAACATTGATGATTCTGGTTTATTCCAATGGGGTCTAGGACTTCAATATTTCTTCCCTAACTGTGATTTTGATCTATCATTAAAAACTGATTTAAGACATATCGTAAGATTTGATGATGGTGATAGTAATTTAGTAGGAAGTATTGGTCTTGCTATTCCATTTGGACCTAAACCAGTTGCTGCTCCAGCTCCACAGCCAGAACCAGAACCAGCTCCAGCACCAAAACCAGCTCCAAAAGATAGTGATAATGATGGTGTGTATGATGATGCAGACAAATGCCCTAATACTCCAGCTGGTGTTTTAGTAGATGCAGTTGGATGTACAACAGTTTACAATATCAAAATCAATTTTGATACTGATAAATCTGCAATTAAACCAGAATTCCAAAAAGAGATTGACACAGCTGTTAAAATCATGAATCAATACAAAGGTTATAACGGTGTAATCTCAGGACATACTGATTCTAGAGCAAGTGATGCATATAACCAAGCTCTAAGTGAGAGAAGAGCAAACCAAGTAAAAGATGCTATGATCGCTGAGGGTGTTGAAGCTTCAAGATTATCAACTGTTGGTTATGGGGAAGCTAAACCAATTGCTGATAACAATACTGAAGAAGGTAGATACGAAAAAGAAGAATTGAGTTAACTTTAGAAAAATAGTTTCTATTCTTAAATCTACAATTTAAAAAGCAGAGGAAAATTTTCCTCTGCTTTTTTTTGTTATACTTACTAAAAAGGATCTATTATGGCTGAACAAACTTACGAAGTAGAAAATGTAAAATGTGGCGGTTGTGCTAATACACTTATGAAAGCTTTAGAACCGGATTTCGGAAAAGTTATAGTAAATCTAGATACATATCCACGGCGAATCACACTCAATATAGAAAATGACGAACAGTATAAAGCATTAAAACTAAAATTACGTCATATTGGTTATCCTTTATCATCTGATGAACTTGGAAGTCTTGAAACACTTCAAACAAAAGCAAAAAGTTTCGTCTCTTGTGCAATAGGTAAAATGAGTTAATTTTACTCTCTTTTACACACTTTCATCTATTCACTAATCAAATATGCTTCTAAAAGTAACAACACCTACAAAATATTAAATTGACACTTAAATTAAATATTCTATTACACAAAATAAGATATTCTACATACAGTTATATTTGAGTTAAAACTCACTTATACTTTCTTATAAACAAAAGGAGAAAAAATGGCAGTAATAGAAGCACCAGAAAATACTCCAGTCTGGGTTGATGAATCAAGATGTAAAGCATGTGATATCTGTGTATCAGTATGTCCTGCAGGAGTTCTTTCAATGAGACAAGAACCATCTTCAACGTTAGGAGCTATGATTGATATCATTGCACCAGAATCTTGTATTGGATGTAATGAGTGTGAATTAACATGTCCAGATTTTGCAATTAATGTTGCAGAAAAAAGTGAATTTAAATTTGCTAAGTTATCAGATGAAGCTAAAGCGCGACAAGAAGCAATTGTTGCAAATAATTATAGATTACCTGAAAACTACGGTAAATAATTAATAGGAGAATATATGGAAACTAGAGAAATAATTTCTACAGGTAACGATTTAGCTGCGATTGCAGCAGTTGATGCCGGTTGTCAATTTTTTGGGGGATATCCAATTACTCCTTCAAGTGAAGTAATGCATACAATTTCTGACCTTCTACCAAAAGCTGGTGGAGCGGCGATCCAAATGGAAGATGAAATTGCTGGTGTTGCAGCTGCGGTTGGTGCAGGAATGGCTGGTGTAAGAACTATGACTGCTACTTCTGGTCCTGGTATCTCATTAAAAGCTGAGAACTTAGGTTTAGCACAAATGGCAGAAGTTCCATTAGTTGTTGTAAACGTAATGAGAGGGGGACCATCAACAGGTCTACCAACAAGGGTATCACAAGGTGATGTTCGACAAGCGAAGAATCCTTCACATGGAGATTATAGATCGATCACATTATGTGCAGGTAATCTAGCAGAGTGTTACACTGAAGTAGTAAGAGCATCTAACCTTGCGGATAGATTTATGCAACCAGTATTTGTTTTAACAGATGAAACAATTGGTCACATGCATGGTAAAGCAATGGTTCCAACGGTTGAAGAAGTAAAAAAAGGAATTGTTCCAAGAAAAACTTTTGATGGAGCACCTGAAGATTACAGACCATATGGTGTTGAAGGTGATGAAGCTGCAGTATTAAAGCCAATGTTCAAAGGGTATAGATATCACTTTACAGGATTACATCATGATGCAATGGGATTCCCAACTGAGGAGATCGAAACTTGTAGAAAACTAATCCAAAGATTAGAAGATAAAGTTATGATGCATACAGATGAAATCGAATTAAATGAAGAATTCATGTTAGATGATTTCAATGGTGAAGATGGTGAAGTATTAATCATTGCTTATGGTTCTGTTTCACTTGCAGCAAAAGAAGCAATCAGACATTTAAGAGCTGATGGAGTTAAAGCAGGACTATTTAGACCAATCACATTATGGCCAAGTCCAGCAGATAGAATTAAGCATTTCACAGATATGACTAAAAATGTATTATGTGTTGAGTTAAATATCAGACAATACACTGAAGAAGTTGAAAGAGTTTCAGGAAGATTAGATATTGAAGGTCTATATAAAGTAAATGGTAGAGCAATCTCTCCATATGAAATTGTAGAAAAAGTAAAAGAGGTATTCTAAGATGGCTTATAATTACGATAAATTTTTAAGACTTGAGAAAATGCCAACATTATGGTGTTGGGGATGTGGTGACGGTGTAATTTTAAAGGCCGTTATCAGAGCTATTGAAAAATGTGGATGGGATCAAGACAATGTTTGTGTTGTTTCTGGTATTGGATGTTCTGGAAGATTCTCTTCTTATGTAGATTTTAATACAGTTCACACTACTCACGGTAGAACAGTTGCATTTGCTACTGGTATCAAATTAGCAAATCCAGATAAACACGTAATTTGTGTTGCTGGTGATGGTGATGCACTTGCAATTGGTGGTAACCATACTATTCATGGTTGTAGAAGAAATATTGATATCAACATGATTGTTATCAATAACTTCATCTATGGTTTAACTAACTCTCAAACTTCACCAACTACTCCACAAGGTATGTGGACAGTATCACAAAAAGCGGGTAACATTGACCCTACTTTTGATGCTTGTAATTTAGCAATCGCTTCAGGAGCTTCATTTGTTGCACGTGAGACTATGCTTGATCCTAAAAAACTTGAAAGAGTTTTAGTAAAAGGTTTTCAACATAGAGGGTTCTCTTTCTTTGATATTATGTCAAACTGCCATATTAACCTTGGTAGAAAGAACAAAATGCAATCAGCTATGGAAAACTTAGAATGGATCGATTCTATTACTATGGCAAAAGCAAAATATGATAAATTATCTGAAGAAGAACAATTAAACTTATTCCCTACTGGTGTATTAAAACACGATGAAAAAGCTAGAGAATATTGTGACATGTATGAAGATATTAAAGCTGCGCAACAAGGAAAAAGAGGCGTAATTACTCAAGACGATTTTGAGAAAAAGATATAAGGAGAGACACAATGGCTAGAACATTAATGAGATTTACAGGTGTTGGTGGACAAGGTGTACTTCTTGCTGGAGAGATTTTTGCTGCAGCCAAAATTAAATTGGGTGGATATGGATTAAAAACAGCAACATACACGTCTCAAGTTAGAGGTGGACCAACGGTTGTTGATATTACTTTAGATGATGAAGAGATTTTTTATCCATATGCAAATGATGGTGAAATTGATTTTATGCTTTCAGTTGCACAAAAATCATATGATCTATTTAAAAATGGGGTATCTAAAGGTGGAACAATCGTAATCGATCCAAACCTAATCACTCCAACTGAAGAAGATAGAAAAACTTGGAATATTATTGAGATTCCAATTATTACAATTGCAAAAGAGGAAGTAGGACTTGTTCTTACGCAATCAGTAATTGCACTTGCAATTGCAAACACTTATATGAATGCAATTGATGCAGATCATTTAAAAGCGGTTATGCTTTCTAAAGTACCTAAAAAAGTACATGAAGCAAACTTAAAAGCTTTTGATCTAGGTGAAAAATACGCTAAAGAAGCTATGGGGGCATAATCCCTATAGCTTT
>JBNLDA010000042.1:0-14027 GCA_050304095.1 Arcobacteraceae bacterium
AAAATATTATTCTTTTGGGACGAAGCTTAGGAACAGGTGTTGCAACCTATGTAGCGTCACAAAGAATCGTATCTTTGACATTGCTTGCAACACCCTATGACTCAATACTCAATGTGGCCCAACAACAATACCCAATCATGCCAATAAAGTATTTACTCAATCATAATATAGATTCGATTTCTTTCATTCAAAATATAAAAACTCCTATATCTATTTTGATGGTCAAAGATGATTTAACTATTCCCAATAACCATACAAAAATATTAAAAGAAAAAATTAATAATGTATATGACTTTTCAATAGTATCTGATACTACACACAATAATGTGATACATACAAAGCAATTTAAACAATTCATTCGATATAATATAGATAAAATAATAGGGAATAGCTATGCGAACTAAAATCAATCCAGAAAATTTAGTATGGAAGTCTGAATATAATATTGGTGACTTTAAAACTGATAATGAACATCAAACAATGTTTAAAATCGCAAAAAAAGCTTTACAGATACGAAATCTACATGGAAATGAACAAAAAGAGATCCAAGAACTCAAAGATATCCTCAAGTCTTTATATGAATATACAGCGCTTCATTTTCGAAATGAAGAAAAATATATGTATAGAATACAGTATCCAGATCTTGAACGGCACAAAAAAATCCATATTTATTTACTAGAAGTTTTAAATGATTTTGTAAAAGCAATTAATACTATGACTTTAGATGAAATAGAAAATCAATTATATGTATTTGTTGAAGCTTATTTTATCAAACATATTGTCGATGAAGATAAACTTATTGGAGCTTGGAGTACCTCTTTAGAGCGATTGAGAAAATTCACTAAATGGAGTGATTCGTATAAAATAGGTCATCCGCAAATTGATGCCCAACATCAAAAACTTTTTGAAATTGCCAATGAAGCCTTTCAAGAAGTTCCACCAAAAGAGCGAGACCATAAAAATAAAGAAACGATGAAACATCTTTATGAATATATGAAAGATCATTTTCGTGATGAAGAAAAATTTATGCAAGAGATCAATTACCCAGAGTATGAAAAACACAAACAACTGCATAAAGATATCATAAATGACTGCAATGAGCTCTTACAGGATATTAATAATATGGATGCAGAAGTCTTTGAAAAAGAATTAGCCAAAACCATTGATAATCATATTGTTAAACATGTAGTTGAAGATGATAATAAAATCATGCTTTGGTATACAAAAGAGGCTTGCCAATAGACTCTAAACACTCCATAAGTATCGTTTAAGTATAATCCAAAAAATTTTTTAATGAAGAAGAAATTATGGTAACTTTAAGTGATATAATGAGAGCAAGAGAAAAAGTACAAGAAGTAGCATACCCTACACCATTGACTTTAGCACCAGTTTTAAGTAACGAAACTGGTGCACAAATCTATCTAAAAAAAGAAAATCTTCAAGTAACGGGAAGCTTTAAACTTCGTGGGGCATTTAATAAGATTGCAACACTAGATGAAGCAACAAGAACAAAAGGTGTGGTTGCAGCTAGTGCAGGTAATCATGCTCAAGGAGTAGCGTATAGTGCAAAACATTTTGGCATTGATGCTACTATTTTTATGCCAGAAGCCACCCCATTAACCAAAGTTAGTGGTGTTAAATATTATGGAGCCAATGTTGTTCTTAAAGGTGACAATTATGATGAAGCCTATGAAGCAGCAATTGAATATGCTAAAGAACATAATAAAACATTTGTACATCCATTTGCAGATGATGCCGTTATAGCTGGTCAAGGGACTATTGCCCTTGAAATCTTGGATGAACTCAAAGATGCAGATATGATTATTGTTCCCATTGGTGGGGGAGGATTAATCTCTGGAATTGCAACGGCAATGAAACAACTCAAACCTGAAATCAGAATTGTAGGAGTTGTAAGTAGTGGTGCAAAAGCGATGAAAGAATCATTTGAAGCAAAAACACCAATTGATGCAATAAGTGTTAAAACGATTGCAGATGGAATTGCAGTACGAGATACTACTCCAAGAATGTTAGATTATGTCTTAGAACTCGTTGATGAGATTATTGAAGTTGAAGATAGAGAGATTGCCAATGCGATTCTATTTTTACTAGAGAGACAAAAACTAGTTGTTGAAGGTGCTGGTGCAGTTGGAGTTGCTGCAGTGATGCACAATAAACTTAATATCAAAGATAAAAAAGTTGTAATACCTCTTAGTGGTGGGAATATAGATGTAACGATGCTTTCACTGATCATTGAAAAAGGTTTAGTAAAATCTCATAGAAAAATGAATTTAATTGTAACATTGATTGATAAACCAGGAAGTTTGATGAAGCTTACAGATATATTTAATGAATGCGATGCAAATATTGTACAAATAGATTATGACAGAAATTCTGTAAAACTAGATTATGGTGAAGCAAATGTTTGGATAGCCCTTGAAACCAAGGGGGAAGAACACCAAGAATTAATTCAAGAAAAACTCAAAAGTCATGGATATAAATTCAAGCAACTTTAGAAAAATAGTTCTAAAGTTGTATAAAAAATAAACGTTTTATCAAACTCTTATAGACAACATACTATAATACACGAAAATTTTTAAAATAAGAAAAACGAAATAATAAAAGGAAGCAAATGGAAGGTAGATTATTTACATTTCTTGGAGCAATTGGTGGTCATGAACAAATGTGGATCATTTTGTCTCACTTAGTTTTAACTATTGCAATCGTATTCTTAGTTGCTCGAGCAGCTACAAGAAAAGTTCAATTAGTTCCAACAGGAGCTCAAAATGTTCTTGAAACTTACATCGGTGGTGTAATTTCAATGGGTGCAGACACTATGGGTGAAGATAATGCACGAAGATATATGCCACTTATTGGGGCGTTAGGTTTAGTAATTTTTGTATCAAACATGATGGGAGTTGTTCCAGGTTTTGAATCTGTAACAGGAAATATCAACTTCACATTATCATTAGCGTTGATCGTATTTGTTTACTATAACTACTTAGGTATTAAGAAAAATGGTGCAGGTGATTATTTTAAACACTTTATGGGACCAGTTCCAGCATTGGCTCCATTGATGTTCCCAATTGAGATCATTTCACACTTTTCAAGAATCATCTCATTGTCTTTCCGGCTTTTTGGATCAGTAAAAGGGGATGATATGTTCTTAATGGTATTATTAATGTTAGTTCCATGGATCTTACCATTACCAGGATTTTTCTTACTAACTGCATTTGGTTTCTTACAATCATTTATTTTCATGATCCTTACATATGTATATATTGCTGGATCAATCATGCTTCACGAGGAAGATCACTAACAACTCCATGTTGTTAGAGAATATTTAAAAAGGGTTTCAATTTTGAAGCCCTTTTTTTATTGCCTATGAAACCATTTATCCACTATCTCATAACAGATCCAGAACGTTACAGCAATAATATTAATCAATTTGAGAAAACTCTAAAAAAAGCAATTGATTCTCATGTAATTGATTTTATTTGTTTTCGGGATAAACAAACAAAAGATATTGAACCTTTAGCAAAAGTATGTGTTGAAATGGCAAGACGATATAATAAAAAAGTTCTTATCAATTCAAATATTGAATTAGCCATAAAACTCAAAGCAAATGGCGTACATTTACGCTCTGATCAATTTGAATTAATTCCAGTAGCTTTAAAGAACGATCTTTTAGTAGTTGTTTCTTGTCATACCCAAGAAGAAATAAATCTAGCACAAAATTATAGAGCGCATATAGTAACCTATTCTCCAGTCTTTACTAGTCCCAATAAAGGAACACCATTAGGCATTGAAAACTTTACTCAGGTAGTTAACTCTAACACTATTCCAATTATTGCTTTAGGTGGGATTGTTTCTAAACAACAAGTCCAACAAATCCAACAAACAAAAGCAATTGGCTTTGCTTCGATAAGGTATTTTATATGAAAAACGTACATATATTACTGATAATTATTTTCTTAGCATTAGGTTCACTTCATGCAAAAGAATTCGCTACAAAAAGTCAAATTAAAAAACTCCAACAAGAATATGGAGGCAGATCAGGTGAGAGATTAACCAATTGGAATAATCTTATGAAATCACTGGTTGGAAAATCACACATAACTCAAGCTAGAAAAGTCGATGCGTACTTTAATCAATACCAATATAAATATGATACAACCATTAAAAATGTACAATATGCAGTAGATACATGGAGAACTTTTCGAAACTTTTTAGGACAACTTGGTGGAGATTGTGAAGATTATGCTCTTGCAAAATATTATTCACTTAGAAGATTAGGTGTTCCAAAAGAAAAATTAAAATTCTTTAGTGGTTATATTGGTACAGAATATAGAGGGGGAAGACATATGGTCCTAGCCTACATAGATAGAAAGAATTCCGATCCATTGATTTTAGACAATAATACCATTTATGCAGAATATCTCTCAAAAAGAACCAATCTGCAACCATTTGTATATTTTAATGAACTAGAATATGGCGTAATGTCTGACGATGAACGAGCAACTGAAGATTTAGCTATACATCGCTATCATACATTCAAACATTGGTTAATGAGAAACAATAAAGATAAACTTTAAAGGAATAAAATGGCAAAAGAACACAGTTTTGATATCTCTGCAAAACTTGATTTAGCAGAGATGAAAAATGCAGTAATTCAAGCACAAAAAGAGGTCGATACACGATACGATTTCAAAGGGATCAAAAAAGATATCGATTTTAACCAAGGGGCAAAATTAGTATCACTCATCACTTCAAGTGATCAAAAAATTGATGCTATGAAAGATATTTTAATCTCAAAAATGAATAAAAGAGGTGTATCGATTAATTCTTTAGAGGAGCTCAAAACAGAAGATGTAAGTGGTGGAAATAGAAAAATGACATTTAGGGTCGTTGATACTATAGATAAAGATGAAGCAAAAACTATTCAAACTGAGATCAAAAAACTTAAACTCAAAGTCACTGCAGTGAATCAAGGTGATGAGATCAGGGTGAGTGGAAAAAAACTTGATGAACTACAAGCAGTGATGCGCCATCTTAAATCCTTAGAGCTTAAAGCTCCATTGGTATTTGATAATTTTAGATAGATCTTAATGATCTTCTAAAATATGATCAACTAAAAGTTTCACTCCATCAAGCCCTATGGTTCTGACTAATCCTTTAGATATCGTATGAATCTTTTCATCATCTTCTATAATGTTAAATAGATCAAAATCTTTAAGATCATTTTGTCGACAAACAAACCCTAATCCATCATCAGCTAAAAATTTCGCATTATGATATTGATGATCACCCGCTGCATACGGATATGGAACAAATAACGTAGGCAATGAATTGGCACATAATTCCCATAAAGTAGAGGCTCCAGATCGACTCACTGCAAAATCTGCTTGGGACATTTTTCCAATAAGATCCGTCGTAAAACCAAAAACATCTGCTTGAACTCCTAATTTTTTATAGGCCTCTTTCACTCTTTGCTCATCATTTCGACCTGCTTGATGAATGATCTTAATCCCTTTTTCTTGTAATTTTTGTGCAACACTCAAAGCATAATCATTTATTGCTAATGCTCCTTGTGAACCACCAAGAAATATAATTGTTTGTACCTTATCTCTTACTCTTCCTTCATCGAAAAACTCTTGGGCTACTGGATAATCTTTGACTGGGGAATTTTGATCATAAGAACTATAAACAAATCGAGCAAATTTTGAAGTGATTTTATTCAATCTTCCCATTACTGAATTTTGTTCATGAATATAAAGTTTTGCACTACAAAAAAGTGTAGCAAATGAAGCTGGGGCTGCACTATATCCCCCTACACTAATCACTTTTTCTATATCATTATCAACTAAAATATTATAGCATGTATCAGTGGCTTTAATGATATTCCAAAGAGATTTTATTTTACCTAGTAGTCCTTGATTGACCACCCCTTTTGTTTCAAGGAAAAATGCTTTTTTGAGATGTTTTTCATTTGCAAACCAATCTTGATCTGCACCATTGGTTGAACCAATAAAAACGACAAATTTTCCTTGAGCATACAATTCATCTATTAAAGCCTTCGCTACTTTAAGATGTCCACCTGTTCCACCACCTGTGACTACAATCATCTATTTTTCCTTTTTCAATTCTTTGCTAATGGACAAAACCAAACCAACGGAAATCGCAACAGAAAGTAATGAACTTCCACCATAACTTAAAAATGGCACTGCTATACCTTTAATTGGGATCATTCCAGAGATTCCATAGCTATTGATCATAAATGCAAAAATGATCATCAAGGCAATTCCTAGTGAAAATAGATGATATAATGGATTTTCAATTCTTCGACTGATTTTAAAGATTCTCCAAACAATTGAAAGCATCAATGTTACAATAATAAAAAGTCCAATAAAACCTACCTCTTCAGTAATTCCAGCAAGTACAAAATCGGTATGTACTTCACTTAAAAATCCAAGTTTCAAATCACCCTCACCTAACCCTTGTCCAAACCAACTTCCATTATGTATTGCATTGAGTGAATGCGATACTTGATATGGTTCTGGAAACTCTTTAATTCGAAGGGCAGTTGATACAAAATCTGGCATAATAGACAATACTCCATCTTGCACCATACTCCACCAACTTTGAATACGAATAATCCTATGAGGTGCAGCAATTATCAATCCAACTAATCCTAATACTGCAACTGCACCAAGAATCAGAAATATTTTAAAACTTCTATTTGCAAATATCATCATCACAACTAAAATAAGTCCCAATAACACCACTTGTCCTAAATCCTTTTGCAAAAATGCGACAAGAAATACTACCAATAAAAATGCTGCAAAATAAGGAAGAAGAAGTATAAACTCTTCTTTGATCGGGATCTTTTTAGGTTGGTCGATCACTTTTCGCTGAAATGACCAAGCCAGAAAAAATATAAACCCTATTTTAAAAAACTCTACAGGGGAGAGTGAAAATCCTGGAAGTCTAATCCATCTGTTAGCTCCACCTGAAGCAGTTACAAGGGATGAAGGTAAAAAAGGCATTAAAATCATTAAAAATAGAAAAACAATAAAAAGTCCCCATCCAATTTTATTGATGATTGTTTCTGGTGAAAAGAGGGAAAGGGTCCACATAATAAGTATTGCTAAAATCCCAACAAGACTTTGCCGTAAAAAGAAATGAAATTGATTGTAA
This sequence comes from Arcobacteraceae bacterium, assembly GCA_050304095.1. Lineage (GTDB taxonomy): Bacteria > Campylobacterota > Campylobacteria > Campylobacterales > Arcobacteraceae > JAYEFX01. The sequence continues at coordinate 7,195 of JBNLDA010000042.1, forward strand.
TTGAAATATTCAACAGTATACACTGATAATGAATATGAAAATATCATACTGCATATTATCAATGCTGAGGCTAACAGAAATAAAATATAATCTGGTTGAGACGAATCAGTTATTTTTCGTCTAGGTTTAACCTTAGTTTTGTTAAAATTCATTTGGATATTTTATCGAAATACTGGTTAAGGACAGCTCTAAAAATAATGCCTACCAAAGAAACTCAAACAACAAAAAACAAAACAAAAAAAATTGCTATACTATTCTTATTAATCTTTGCTTCATTAGTGATTTTATTGCTTTCTGTTTCTAAGACAATGTCAAATAATAGGCATCTTCCATCACTAATGATTGAAAAACAAGAACTTTCTGTTCGAGGGACAATCTATTCAGCAGATAACTTTAAACTAAGTTCTTCTCAAAAACTTTATAAAGCTACAATTGATACAAGAAGTTTAGACCCAGATAAAAAATCTTTATTTATAAAATTATTTTCAATTTATAGTGACATTCCAATAAATACATTAACGAAAAAAATAGATCTAGCGACAAAAAATAGACCTGGAACATTAGTGTTAAGTTATCGAATTGATTCAAGAACTGCAAAAAACTTAAAAGAATTAGCTTTTAAACTCTCTCGTCTTGGAGTTTTTCAAGCAATACAAGTCAATGGCTCACGAATAGTTTATGGATTAACAATCGAGGAAAGTGGAGAAAAAAGAATATTTTCCTACAAAGATTCTTTGACACCAATGATTGGTTATATGAGAAAAGTTGAATCTGATCGTGGAAAAACAAAAGTTGAAGGGATCAAAGGTTTGGAAAAAACCTATGATACACTTTTAAATAATTCAATAGATGGAAAGCTCAAAGGCTATAGAGATGTATTATCTTATATCTCATTTGATAAAAATAGTGAGATTGTTACAAGAAAAGATGGAGTAAATTTACATCTCAATATCCCTTTAAAGTTACAAAAAAATGTTGAGATGATACTAGATAAGCATAAAGAAAAATTACAATGCGATGAGATCATTGTTTCTGTTTTGGAAAGTGAAACAGGAAAAGTATTAACACTTGCTTCATCTAATAGATTTGATCCAGATCATATTCGTCAAAAAGATATTCCAAATTTAAATGTTAATGCCATTGAATACCAATTTGAGCCAGGATCAGTTTTAAAACCAATCTCAATTTCATTGGTTATGGATAAAAAAAGAATCAAAAAAAATGAACTCTTTAACGCTTATAACAAAGGAACACCTAATGCCAAAGGAGAATATCCAAAAGGACGATATCCACTAGGACGATATACCATTAGAGATGATCACAATTTTACCAAACGATATATCACACTCAAAGATATTGTGATCTATTCAAGTAATATTGGTACGTTACAATTAGCGCAGAGACTCAAAGGAGAGGAGTTTATTGAGGGGCTTTATAATTTTGGGATCACTAAAAAAACTGGTATTGATTTACCATATGAGAAGGTTGGGAAAATACCAACTTTAAGACAAATGCGTGCTGGTGAAAATGATGGGAAAGATAACGTATTTAAAGCAACCGTATCTTATGGTCAAGGGATGACGGCAACCTTTATGCAAATACTAAAAGCTTATACTGCATTCAATAATGATGGGCAAGTGGTAGTTCCTCAAATTGTTTCAAAAATTGTTTCAGGTAATCAAATAGTTAAAACAGAACAAAGAATCAAACCTATACAAGTGATTACCAAAAAAACGGCCAATGAGATGAAAAAACTTCTTATACAAACTGTTGAAGAAGGAACAGGTGAAGCAACTAAAATTGAAGGTCTTGAAGTTGGTGGTAAAACGGGTACAGCCAATGTTGCACGTCATGGAGCCTATCAAGAAAAATATATAAGTTCCTTTTTTGGATTTGCTAATGATAAAGAGCACAAATATACCATTGGTGTAACGGTAAATAATCCAAACAGTAAAGGTAAATATTGGTATTACCGATATGCTTCCCACTCTGCTGTACCTGTATTTGAAGAGGTGATCAAAACTATGATTACATTAGGATATTTGGAGCCTAATATCAATTCAAAATAAATTATGTTACAATCCCACAAAAAAATAAGGAATACTATATGTTTGGATTTGGAAAAGATCTAAAAGAATACGATTTACCAGAAGAAGAATTAGCAAAATTTCAATACGCAAAAATTACAACAGATAATGGTGCAATGTGGATCAAATTAACACCTGAATATACTCCAATAGCAGTTTCAAACTTTGCAACATTAGCAAATGATGGGTTCTATAATGGACTTATTTTCCATAGAGTAATCCCAGGATTTATGGCTCAAGGTGGATGTCCAGAAGGTGCTGGAATTGGAGGTCCTGGATGGGCGATCAAATGTGAAACAAAAGCAAAAGGTCAAGTGCATAAAAGAGGAACTTTATCTATGGCTCATGCTGGGAAAGATACTGGTGGAAGCCAATTCTTTATCTGTTTTGTACCTTGTCCACATTTAGATGGTGGTCACACAGTGTTTGGAAATATTGAAGAGAATGATAATGATTCATTTAAAACACTTGATGCTATTGGTCAAGGGGATACAATCGTTTCTATTGAGATAAAAGAAACACGAGATTAAAATGAGAATCTTATCAGGAATTCAACCATCAGGTACGATCCATATAGGGAATTATTTTGGGATGATCAAAAAAATGATCGAATCGCAAAATGATGGGGAACTATTTGCATTTATTGCTTCATATCATGCATTAACATCAGTTAAAGATGCAGATTTTTTAAAAAAGAATATTTTTGAAGCAGCAGTTAATTTCTTGGCTCTTGGCATGGATCCAGAAAAATCAACTTTTTGGGTACAAAGTGATGTTCCTGAGGTATTAGAGCTATATTGGTTCCTATCAAATCACACTTCAATGGGATTACTAGAGCGAGCTCACAGCTATAAAGATAAAGCAGCACGTGGAATTCAAGCAAACCATGGACTATTTTCTTATCCAGTGTTGATGGCTGCAGATATTTTACTATATGATTCAAATGTAGTTCCAGTAGGGAAAGATCAAATCCAACATGTAGAGATGACCAGAGATATAGCTCAATCATTCAACAACTGCTATGGGGATGTATTTGTAATTCCAGAAAGTAAAGTAGATGAAAAAGTACAAACCGTTCCTGGAACTGATGGAGCTAAAATGAGTAAAAGCTATGGCAATACTATTGATATGTTTGCAACACCTAAACAACTTAAAAAACAGGTAATGGGAGTGGTGACTGATTCAACAGCTTTAGAAGATCCAAAAGATTGGCAAGATTGTAATGTCTATAAGTTATGCGAATTATTTATGAATGAACAAGAACTATTAACATTACAACAAAGATATGCTACCCCAGGTGAAGGATATGGACATTTCAAAATGACTCTTCTTGAAAAAATCAATGAATATTTTGAACCATACGCTCAAAAAAGAGAATATTATATGAACAACCCTGATGAAGTGAAAGAGATTTTAGCTCATGGGGCAAGTAAAGCAAGAGTGATAGCTCAAGAAAAGATTCAACACTTAAGAGATGTAGTGGGAATTAACTATTAAGATTATGATTGACAGTACACTAAAAAGAATTATAATAGCCTTTATTATAGGTATTTTAGCGTACTTTCTTTCTGATCTTTATTTTACAGAAATTCAATCACGCCTTATTGGAGTAGTTGCATTTTTAGTCACACTATGGAGCAACGAAGCTTTACCGCTTGGAGTTGTTTCACTTTTACCAATTATCTTATTTCCAGCCAGTGATATTATGACTACAGCTCAAACTTCAGTAAATTATTCAAAATCAATTGTCTTTTTATTCTTGGGAGGATTTCTTATTGCAATAGCTGTAGAGAAAATTGCTTTACACAAAGTTATTGCTAAAAAACTAATGGGATATTTCCCTCATACTCCAATAGGTCTTATTGGAGCTTTAGCGTTTACTTCAGCTATGTTAAGTTCTCTTTTATCTAATACAACCACAGCATTATTACTGATGCCTATTGCATTGTTTTTAACTGATGATAGAGATCTTAAAATTCGTTTGGTATTAGCCATAGCTTATGGAGCAAGTATCGGTGGTATAATCACTCCAATTGGAACACCACCAAACCTCATTTTGATGGGATTTTTGCAAACGAACCAACTTGAAACAATCTCCTTTTTTAAATGGATGTTAAAAACTTTACCATTATCACTTATTATGCTTGTTGTTGTTTCTTATGTCTTGTCATTAGGAGTTAAAAGTTTAGGACATGATCAATTAGAGAAAGAAAACAAACCACTTAATAATGAACAAAAAAGGATGAAATATTTTTTAATTGGACTAATCATTCTACTCTTTTTAAATTCTCCATTTAAACCCTATTATGATGGGCTTGGTTTAAGTGATGCAGGAATTTTACTTGGATTTGGATTATTGATGTTAATGCCACGAGTTGGTTTTTTAACTTGGGAAGATACAACAAAAATTCCTTACGAAATCATATTTCTGTTTGGAGCAGGTTTTAGTATCGCTGCAGCCTTTGGATCAACAGATCTAGCCAATGAGATATCAAAATTACTTTTAGGATTATCTGATTTACATCCATTCATATTAATTCTAATTATCGCTAGTTTAGTGACCTTTACCACTGAAGTAACGAGTAATACAGCATTAATTTCTATTGCACTACCAATCATCTATGCTTTAGGATCACAGACACAAATTGATACACATTTAACATTAATGGTAGCAACCATTTGCGCTAGTTATGCCTTTATGCTTCCAATTGCTACTCCACCAAATGCAATAGCTATGAGTAGTCGAGTTTTAACTGTATCTCAAATGGCAAAATATGGGATAATATTCAATATAATTGCTATTATATTAACTTCATGTATGGGATATTTTTTCTGGTAGGTCTTTAGATCTAATCTTTTAGTGTAAAAACTTTTTCATATCACGCATTTTTGCTAATTCAATACGCTGATTTTCTCTATAGTCTTTTAAAAATTGGATATTTTTGTAAAAAAGTTCTGATAGTTGTCGTAGTTCATCTAAAGGCAGATCAAAATCTGTGATTGGAGTATCTTGCAGATTTCTTTCCACCCAAGATTTGAGCCTACTAGCTCTTTGTTCATCATCCAAAGAATCGATCTGAATCAATTCTTTGAGTGCTTTCAAAGACCTGTTTCGTCTTTCCATGCTTCAATCAAACCTTTTACAACTTTTGTAACTTGATCAATAGCATTGATATTATCATCGATTCCAGCAGTAAATAATGTCTCAATTTGGTATAGATACAATCCATCCAAATAATATGCAACATCTCCGCCATCAAAATCTAATATATTTCGTAATTCATCAAATATTGCTATAGATTTATTAATATATAGAAATTTTTCTTCTATATTATCTTCTTCCATTGCTGCTTTCACAAATGAAAGATATTTTAATAATCCCTCATACAGCTTTAATATAAGCATGTATGGATCATCTGTAACAGCTGCTTGTTGGTTATAAGCTTCAATTCCCATTATAATAACTCCAAATCTTTATAGACATAAAGTATAATATAATAATTCTTAAATGTCACCCATTAACTTCTAGCCGTTGATTGTTCAATCATCATACTCAATCCACCAAAAGATGCTTCCATCTGTGCAATAATTGCTGCATATGATGCAAATTGCGCTGCCATTAGATCATATTTTGCATCTAACGTTTCCACCGCTTTTTCTCTTTCTTCTTCAAGTTTCGTTTTACGTGTTGACATATTTTCACCATACATTGTGATCAAACCATCATATGAGTTCATATCATCTATTAACTCTTTTAATTGAGTTCCCAAACCTTTATCTTCTGCAACCCCAACAAATAGATCTTTGAGGCCATCTGTACCTTCAGCTAGTTTTTCACCAAGAAGTGTTGTATTAATACTTAAATGCCCTTCTTTATCAAGTTCAAAACCATAATTAAATATCGATTCATCATTTGAACCATACTCACCAAAGAATGCATCTTTTAAAGTTGAAAGAATTGATCTTAGTCCAGAAGTGTTTTCAATTGCTGAATCAGCACTTAACAATTCTGCATCCACTAAATCAACCACTTCATTATAAAGTGCTACCATCTCTTCAAGTGCTGGAACTATTGCTCCAGTATCTTTTTGAATTGAGATTGTAGATTCCCCTTCATCAACTGCAGTAATAGATAGATTTCCTTGAATCGTTACAGTATTACTTGAAACATCATAATCAATACCATCTATTTCTGCCCATAGATTCTGCGCAACCAATACATGATTATCTACATTATCATAACCTAACGTAGTAGCTAAAGCGACATCTGTTGCATCAGTTTGCGTAATCGTTAATGCATTTGCTAATCCAGAATCCGTACTTTTTATAACTAGTCTAAAATCTGAATCTCCAACTTGCTCAATTGATGCAGACAAACCTGTAGTTGCATTAATTTCATCCGCAAGTTCTTGATATGTTTTACCTGCTGTTTCAAATTCAATTGCAGCATCTGTTCCAATTTGTACACTTAACTTATCACCTGCCGTTTGACCTACGGTCATTACTGCATCAGCATCTGTAAATGTATCAGATTGAAAAACATCTTTTTGTGCTAATTGTGTGATATTGATGACCGTTGTTCCCTCTTCCAATCCAGCGACATCAACTGCATCAAACACAGCAGAAGTTCCTGTTGTTGAAGCTGAAATTTGATCAAATACAGTTCCACTAGAATTAAATAAATCGAATGATTTTGTTGCTTCTAATAATTCATTAATTTTTGCTTCTATAACTGAAATTGTTTCT
>JBNLDA010000043.1:0-13815 GCA_050304095.1 Arcobacteraceae bacterium
CAAAGCTTTACCGCATTTTAGTTGATCTAAAATGATCTGTAGTTTAGAACTAGCTGGTCGATTTTTTGATAATGATGGTTTATCAGTATATTTTTTATTCCATTTGATTTTGTCTTTTATTGCCATGAAAGTATTGTAGCAACAATTAGATTAAGCATGCACAAAAATGTGCATGCCTTTATGCGTTAAAGTAGTGTGGTACTAGATAATAAGACCCTAGCATCACACATAGTTCTATGCCTAGTATGATTAGGTAATCTTTTTTATTTGCTTTAAGTGCTAAAGCTAGTGATCTCATTGCCACCTCCTATTTTATTTTATCTCTATAATTTTTTTATTTGCATCTTTCTCTAATTTTGGGATTACTACTTCTAATACTCCCTCATTTGATGATGCTTCTATATTTTCTAGATCGATATTCTTTGGTAATGTAAATGATCGTTGAAACTTACCAAATGAAGTTTCTACTTTATAATAATCTTCCTCTTTAACTTCTTCTTTGAAATTTCTCTCACCAGAAATAGTAAGCACTCCTTCATGCACATCAATAGTAATATCTTCTTTTTTAACTCCAGGAAGGTCAACATCAATATGGTAGGCAAATTCACCTTCTCTAGTATTGACTTGTGGAGTAAATGCACTAATTGATGCATCTGAACTATTGACTACTTTATTGTAATCATTGAAAACTTTTTGCATTTGTGTAAATTCTTTAAATGGATCAAATCTTGTTAATAACATTGTAAACTCCTTATATGTTTATTTGACTTTTGAAGTCATAATAGAATTTTAACAAATAAATTAGCACTTGTCAATAGTAAGTGCTAAAAATATTAGCAAAAAATACATTTAAGTGCTAAAAAAATAAAAAACTTTAGTGTATATTATTAAGCTTGTGAAACTATTGGAAGTGAAATAGTGAGTGTAATCCCAGCAGATGCATTGTTTTGAATAAAGACTTTTCCATTGAATTGATTTTGTACAATTTCTCGAACGATGAATAATCCTACACCAGTACCATTTTTCTCTTTTTTTGTTGAAAAATAAAGATCAAAAACATTTGGTAGGATATTTTCATCAATTCCATTACCATTGTCTTGAAATTTGATCAAGAGATACTTTGAGTCGTTTTCTAAAATAATGTCAATTTGTGGTTCTGTATTTTGAGCAGTCGCTTCCATCGCATTATTAAGTATCGCATTGATCACTTCTTTTAATAAAACAGTACAAATGACCACTTTGCTTTTTAATGGATCAAGATGATTATGAATGGTTGTGATTGAACGAGCTTGGTGCATAGATACATACTTTTCAATATAGACTTCGATCTCAATCGTTTTAGAAATATTTTTAGGATTGAATATTGTTTGGAACATCTCAATGATATTTGATAATTGTTGCGTATGATCAACTATTGCATCCATAGCTTGCTCTTCGGCTTGAGGATCACTTTGTCCGATGCTTCTTTTAATACTTAATGAACTAGCAATCGTTGAGATGATACTTAATGGCTGTCGCCAATGATGTGAGATATTGTGTAAAAGTTCTTGAGTAGCTTGTAGTTTTGATTCTTGTTTGGTTATTTGTTTATCTTTTAAGAGATTTTGTTCATATTGTTGAAGATTTTTTTCAAATAGATCGATGATCTCTAGATTAACATTTACTCTTGTGTAAAGTTCCTCTTTAGTAAAACCTTTATGGATAAAATCATTAGCTCCATTGTTTAAAAACATTGAAGAGATATTTTGTGAATCATTTGAAGATATCACGATGATGGATAGTTGATCACGCTTGTATCTTTTTCTAATCTCTTTAGTGAGATCAAGGCCATTCATCACTGGCATGATAAAATCTGTGATCACCAATTTGATATTTTGATTAGTGTTCAATACTTCTAGGGCATTTTCTCCGTTGTCTGCAGTATGAACATTGAGTTTATATGTTTGTAAAATATGTTTTAATAATGTTTGATCCACTATCGAATCTTCTACGATCAATACATCCATTTTTTTATTTCGGTGAAGCTGTACTACTAGATCATGGGTATGATGAAGTGAATTGATACCATCTTTTTGGATAAATTCAATGATATTGGTATCTCTAATTGGATTGAGTTGATCAAGATTTTGTGAATGAACAATAAGAGGAATATCTTTTTGTAATAAAAGTTGTATGACTTTTTGACAATTTTCTTTAAATAGTAGTGGATCAATAATAATTGCTTCAAATTGATATTTTTCAATAAGTTCAAGAATTTTTTCTAAAGAGATTTCATTATATATTTTAAAATCATCTTCTCTAACAAATAATGCACTAAGTAATGATGAAATATCTTCTTGATTATCAATTAATAATATATTGTTCATGTTGCAATAATAGTCAATTGTAGCTTTAAAATATTGTAAGATTTAGGATTAACTTCTATTCTTTTATAAAAAAATTTGTATAATAATTCAAAATAGATCAATATTCAGGAATTGAATGGCTGAAGTAAATGCAAAAAAAGATGTCGACGCATTAATAAATGATTTGGAACAAAAAGTTCTTAACTTAGATAAATTAAATAAAACATTAACATCTCGAAATATCAAATTAAATGCTCCAATTGATGATACAACTAAAAGCACATTTTTACATAAAATGATTGAGGATAATAAAGTATTATCTGCAAAATGGCTATTGGATAACCATGCCAATCCATACGTAGAAAATACCTATGGTATACCCGCATTCTTTACATTTACTAATTTACATAAACCAAATGAGATGTTTAAATTATTGGTGAACAATAACATCGATTTTAATTATAAAAGTTCCCATGGAAGATTGGTATTGCAAGATATCATTCTTAATGGTGATCTTAATTTATTTAAAAAAGTTTTACCCCATACGAAAAATCCATTTAGTGTAGATAAATATGGTAAAAATATTTTATTTGATGCTCTTTCAAGTGGAAATAAAGAGCTTCTTGGAGAAGTGTTTAAACTAGACAATGCAGATTTGAATATTCAAAACAGTGATAAAGACTCACTATTGCATTATGTCAAAGATGGAAGTTTAGATTTAATAGAATTCTTACTTCAAATTGGAGTCTCTCCCGCATTGCAAGATATTCATGATAAGAATATCATATTTTATCTATCAGAAAGAATGGAAGCTTCAGCCATAACAAGTGAAATTTCTCATCTATCAAAATTGATCGATCTAGCTTTAAGAGTTAAAGATGCGATTGAGCAAAAAAATAAAGATGGAGATACGCTTCTTTTAGGGTTTTTGAAAAATCTTAATAAACCTTTGGGTGAATATCAACAAAAGCAACTTTTATCGAAATTGATTGCAAGCTTCATTGAAAGTGGAATTGATATCAATGAAACAGACAATGAAGGAAATAATGCTTTACATATTGCTGTTGAAAAAAATGATATTGAAACTGCAAAAGTATTGATCGATAATGGCGCTAATGTCAATCAAAAAAATAGTGCAGGAAATACTGCATTAAGTATAGCTGTGATGAAAGGGCAAAAAGAGTATTACGATATGGTTCGTTTACTTTTAGCACTTGAAGCAGACCCAAATATTACTGATCAGCATGGATTGACATTGATAGAAAAGATCATCTATATCTTGATCTATGTAAATAATTATGAGCATACCTCTATGCCTTTTGCTCTGGCAGAAATATTAGGTGATGACGAAGAGGAAGATTCGATTTTATCAATGAATAAAGATGATTATATGAAAAATATCTTAGAATTGATGATCTCGTATAAGATCGCAGATCTTTCAAGACTTGATTCTCAAGGCAATCCTTATTTCTTCATTTTGATCATTACTGGAAATGATGAATTAGCACGTCTTCTCTTTCGATATGGAGCTGATGTAAATCAATCAAATAAAAACAATCAAAATATTTTACAATACTATTTGGAATTTGCCTCAAACAATAAACTTGATTCTAACATGACCAATAAAAGGATAAAAGAGATCATAAAATTTGGAGTAAATCTTGATTATCGTGATGAATTAGGTGGAACAATATTGCATAATACAGTGTTAAAACATCCACTTGATATTACTAAAAATATCCAAAAATGTGGGGCTTCAGTAAATGCGGTTGATTATAAAGGAAGAACACTACTACATAATGCAGTATGGTCTGAAGATATTGAAAAGATCAAGTATATTTTAAACAATGATAGAAAATTATTAAATACTCCTGATAAACTAGGAGTACTACCAATTAACTATGCAGCATTTATGGGAAGTAAAGAACTTGTTTGTTATTTGATCAAAGAGAAATCTTATGTGAATAATACCCATGAAAAGCCAACATATATTATTAATTTTTTAAAAAGATTTCATAAAAATATTTCTAAATTAGAGCAGATAAAATCTTTAACTCCAGAAGAAAAAAAAGATATTACTATTTTAGTAAACAATATGAAAAAAGAGTTTAATATCGTAGAATAAGAGGGCTGTAGAAATATCGCTTGACAAAAAAATATTTTTTAGATAAAATACCGACCTTAAAAAATTAGCCCAGATAAGACAAACTATAAAGAGAGTAAAGAAAGATGAAAAGAACATACCAACCGCATAACACGCCAAGAAAAAGAACACATGGTTTCAGAATTAGAATGAAAACTAAAAACGGTAGAGCTGTAATCAAAGCTAGAAGAGCTAAGGGTAGAAAAAGATTAGCTGTTTAAGTAAAACACACAGACTCAATAGTCAAAGAGATTTTAATAAAATCTACAAGAGCGGCAAAAAGTGGCACACCCACTCATTTGTCGCTTTTTTTATGCCTGCTGAAACAAGTAAGTTTGGATTTGTTACATCCAAAAAAATTGGGAATGCAGTAATAAGAAACAAATCTAGACGTAGGCTAAGAGCAGTTGTTCAACAAAACTGTTCAAACCTTAAAACTGGATATTATATATTTGTTGCAAAAGAAGAGATCACGCAACATGATTCAAAAAAACTCCAAAGTGATTTCAAATTTGCAGTGAAACGATTAGAACTTAGTAACAATAATGTTCAATAAGATTTTTTTAGCTTTAATCAAATTTTATAGAAAATATTTAAGTCTATTATCTCATGGTTCATGTAGATACCATCCAACATGTTCACAATATGCACTCATTCAGTTTGAAAATAATTCGTTCTTTAAGGCAATTTATCATACAATTACACGGATTTTAAAGTGCAATCAGCTTTTTCCAGGTGGGTTTGATTATCCAGTTATAAAAATCAATCATTTACAACCTAATACAACTAAAAAAATCAATATAAAGTATTGGCTAATTCCTGAAAAAGATGGTTCTAACTACTACAAAATTATAAAAAATTGGGATAGGAATATATGAGTATACACGACAACAATCTAAATAAACAACAAACACAAAAGCGGGTATTAATAGCTACCGTAATTTCATTTGCTTTTTTTATAGCATATGACTTTTTATATCTACAACCACAACAACAAGCAGCAAAACAACAAGCGGCTTTAAAACAAGAACAAACAATTCAACAAACACAAAATGGTGCACCTCAAGTTGCACAAGCAAATGCAACGGCTCCTGCAGTGGATAATAATGGCTCAAATATGGCACCACCATCAAAAGTAACTGATACTGGTGATATCGTTTCTACAATCAAAACAGAAAAAAACATTATTGAGATCGATTCTCTTGGAAGAATTGCACAAGTAACACTTTTAGATAAACAATATGTAACAGAAAATCAAAAGCATATCAAATTATTTAATGCGCAACAATTAAGACCATTGGAAGTAAGATTCTCTGATGCAACTATCAATAAAAAAGCATTTGAGATTCAAGTACAACCGAGTTCAACTGAAGTTGATGCAACACAAACAGCTCAAAAATTAGTTTTAAAACAACCACTAGGAGATACAGTTTTAACAAAAACATTAACTGTATATCCAGATGGTCATTATGATCTAACTGCAAGTGCAACAAATGGTAAAGAGTTTTTCATTACAACTGGATTTAGACCAGATGTACTAGCGGATATGTATGCAGATCATGGTGCATTATTGAAGATGAACGATAATACATTGAATATCGTTGAAGATGAAGATCATAGCAAATTGACAAATTATACTGGTGTAAAAATTGCTTCAGCATTTGATAGATATTATGCAACCGTTTTATATAATCTTGAAACAAGTATGGCATTATCATTGATGGTAGATAACTCAAACTCTCCACAAATCTTTATTCATGCAAAAGATAATATTACTTTACACGGATATATTGGTCCAAAAGAATATAAAGCCTTAAATGCACTCAATCCAGAATTAACTGATGTTATTGAATATGGTTGGTTTACATTCTTAGCAAAACCGATGTTCAAATTCTTACAGTTCATTCATGATTATGTTGGAAACTGGGGTTGGACGATCGTTATTTTGACAATCATTGTCAAATTGATTCTCTTCCCATTATCATACAAAAGTATGGTATCTATGAACAAATTAAAAGAATTAGCACCTAAGATCAAACAAATCCAAGAAAAATATAAAGGTGATAATCAAAAAGCCTCTATGCATATGATGGAATTGTATAAAAAAGAGGGTGCAAATCCAATGGGTGGATGTTTGCCTATTATTTTACAGATCCCAGTATTCTTTGCAATTTACCGAGTACTTTTAAATGCAATTGAATTGAAAGGGGCAGAGTGGATTCTTTGGATTCATGATTTGGCTGAAATGGATCCATATTTTATTTTACCAATTCTTATGGGTGCAACAATGTTCTTACAACAACAAATCACACCTAATACATTACAAGATGAATTACAAAGAAAAATGTTCCAATTCTTACCAGTGATCTTTACATTCTTCTTCTTATGGTTCCCTGCAGGATTAACATTATACTGGTTTATCAATAACTTATTTACTGTTGGTCAACAATACTATGTGAATCAATTATTCGTAAAAGCAAAAGAAGAAAGACATGAAGCTCATGTAGCTAAAAAAGGAAAATAGTCATGAAGCAGTTTGAGGCTAAAACACTTGAAGAGGCTTACGAATTAGCTTCTTCAGACTTTTCTTGCTCAATCACAGATTTACACATTGAGATCATTCAGCATCATAGTAAGGGTTTTTTAGGTTTTGGTAGAAAAAATGCTATCATCTCTGCAACGTTACAACATACAAGAAGAAATAACAACAGAAAAGATGATTTTAGAAGAAAGAAAAACTTCAAGAAAAAAATCGTTATTGAAGATGTAGCAACAAAAATTGCAAATGCTAATCATCACGAAGAACCTGTAAAGAAAAAGCGAGTTGACAACTTTGCTAATGATCCAAAAATAGAATCAAAAGAGAAAATTTTTGAAAATTTCTATAATGAAAAAGATAGAAAAGAAACATATAAAAAAGCAATTATCAAAAAAGACAAAGTTCAGATCATTGAAGAAGTAACTGAAAAGATCAATGATCTATTCTCAAAAAGTTGTTATGAGATCGATCCAATCAAAGTAGAATTCTTTGATGAAGAGACACTTTATATTGAGTTTACAGGAACTGATAGTGCATTATTAATTGGTAAAGAGGGATATAGATATAAAGCATTATCATATATTCTATTTAATTGGATCAATGATCAGTATGGATTGATGTTACGACTTGAAGTAGCAGAGTTCTTACAAAATCAAGAAATTGCAATTGAAAATTATCTTGAACCAGTTATTGAAGTTATCAAAGAAAATGGTTCATTTAAAACGAAAACATTAGATGGTATTTTAGTGCATATTGCATTAAAACGATTACGTGAAGCATTCCCTGAAAAGTATGTTGCAGTAAAAAGCAATATCAAAGGGGAAAAATATATTTTAGTCAATGAGTACAAAAAACATTAATGATGAAACAATAGCGGCTATTGCCACAGCTAATGGAGTTGGTTCAATCTCTATTATCCGTGTCAGTGGACCGCAAGCCTTAGAGATATCACTCAAACTTACCCATAGATCAACTCTTATACCTAGAATGGCAACACTTGCCAAAATATACAATCAAAATGATGAATTACTTGATGAAGCATTGCTTATTTATTTTCAAAATCCTTTGAGTTTCACTGGAGAAGATATTGTAGAGTTTCAATGTCATGGGGGAATTGCAGTATCACAAATGGTATTGGATGCTTTAGTTGAGTGTGGAGCAAGACTAGCTGAACCTGGAGAATTCTCTAAAAGAGCTTTTTTAAATGGAAAGATTGATCTAACTCAAGCAGAAGCAATTGCAAAACTTATTGAAGCAAGAAGTGAGGATAGTGTAAAACTATTAGCCAAACAGCTTAAGGGTGATCTAAAAGTTTTTGTAGAAGATATCAGAGAAGATTTACTTTTTATGCTAGCGTATACAGAAGTCAATATTGATTATGCTGAAGAAGATTTACCAGAAGATATCTTTGAGCAAATACAAAACAAGCTTGATAAGATAACAAGCAAACTACAAAATACACTTGAATCAAGTCAAAGAAGAGTAGGGATGATCGAAGGGTTTAAAGTAGCTATTGTGGGTAAACCAAATGTTGGTAAATCTTCACTTCTGAATAAACTCCTTGATTTTGATAGAGCCATAGTAAGTGATATAGCAGGAACTACGAGAGATACGATTGAAGAGAGTGTAAAAATTGGTACACATATCATCAAAATCGTTGATACTGCAGGTATTCGAGAAGCTAATGATGTGATAGAACAAATTGGGATTGAGCGATCATTAGAGTCAATTGAGAGTGCAGATATCATTATAGCTTTGTTTGATAATAGTAGAGCTTTGGATGAACAAGATCAAAAGATAATCAATATTTTAGATGAAACCAATAAAGAAAAAATAGTGGTTGTAAACAAAACTGATCTAGAATCACAATTTGATAAATCTATCCTTGTAGATCAAATTGAATTAAGTACCAAACAAGATATCAATCCACTTATTAGAAGAATTGAAAACATACTTGATAGAAATACCCATAGCGATGATATGACCTTGATTTCAAAACGTCAAGTGAGTGCTGTGCAATCTGCTTTAAGCCAGATTAGTCAAGCTAGAATGCCACTTGAAACTGGAGAATTAGAGTTCTTTGCACATCATATCAATGAAGCACTTGAATCAATCTCTAATATCACGCGACCATATGAACATTCTCAAATGCTAGATGTGATGTTTGGTTCTTTTTGTTTAGGGAAATAAATTAATCATTATCATACAAATCAAAAGCTCAACCTTTAGTATTCTATTCTAATATTAATAATATAATAATAAATTAATATATTTTTTATTTAATTCTTAGCAACCTTTTAGTAATATAAGTCAAAAAATTATTAGATAAGAGCTTGCAATGTCCCAAGAACTCATACAAACCATCAATAGATTTGAAGAAGAAAGTAATATTAGCTTAAAACAATTAAGAGATGAAGTACGACAAGAGATTAGCTGTAGACTTCATTTGCTTAACTATAAAGATAATGATACTCTGGGAGTATTAGATGGATCTTATAGTGTATATAGATTTGATGGATTTAGTGCGGTTAATAAACCTTATGAATTTACTGTTAAATTTATTAGTGATCAGTTTATCCATATAGAAGATATAGTTGATACTGATGTTCATATGCAATTGACTGATGATGTAAATCCATTAGTTAAAAAATCTATCTATGGGAAAATATTTGATGCACGTGAAGATAGTATCGTTGCACGTAAGTTCATCTATGAAATAAAAATTGTTTCCCCTTTATACTATCTAGGATTGAATAATAAATATGAAATATTCCATGAGAAAAAAACGAGTGATATCATATCTGAAATAATCAATAGATACGCTCAACTACTTAATCTTAAAATTGATGTAAAACTTGATTTGGTTACTGCACCCATAAGAGAATATACCACCCAATATAATCAAAGTGATTTAGAGTTTATTTTAATGCTTTGTGAAAGTGAGGGTTATAGCTTAATAGTTGATTACTCATCTAATGATCCTTATACCTTAACCTTGTGTGAATTAAATGAACATAGTATTGTAAAAACCTATAGTAGTACTTGTAACTTTAATCATGCAAAGAAATTTACTGCTTCTCATATAGTTGAAGATTACTTTGATAAAGATAGACCAAGTTTGCAATATAAAACAAGCACTGGCTCTAGTATTAATAGCTCTATACAAGAAAATCAAAGTACAAGCCAACTAAGAGTTGATCTTAAAAAAGAAAATCTAAGAGATAAACTGAATATCCTAGATGAATCACTCTTTAAAGATTTAAAACGTTATAACACTATTGAAGCTCAAAGGCAATTTGTACAAACAAATACTATTTTAGGTAATAGTGAAGAACTTAATATTCAAGATTGCTTGTGTATAGACCTTGAAGATGAAAAAGCGAATAAGAAAATTGAATCAATAATATTAGAAGTAAAGTATAGTGGATTCTTCCCTAATGCACTTGATGAATATAAACAAAGTATTCATGATGAAGTTAAAAAACAACTTGAATATGAAATAGACTTCATTGCTATTCCAAAAGATATTACCTATAAACCACCTTTAAAAACTCCAAAACCAAGAATACCTGGAATTTTAACTGCAATTGTATCTAATGGGAATGCTAATACTAAAGATTATCATAATACTATTGATGTAGATGAACAAGGAAGAATAAAAGTATTATTTCACTTTGAAACTAATCAAACAAGTTCTTGCTACCTTCGTTTATCTAATTTTTATTCAGGGGAAGGATTTGGAAGCCAATTTCTTCCACGTGTGAATTCTGAAGTAATAGTCTCTTTCATTAATGGTGATCCAGATTTACCAATCATTATTGGAACCTTACATAATGGTGAGAATAAAAATCCTTATAACCTCCCAAAAGAAAAAACTAAGTCTTTTATAAAAACCCATTCCATTCCTCAATATGAAGATAAGATAGGATATAACGAAATAGCCTTTGAAGATAAAAGAGGGGATGAGAACTTATCCTTTAGAGCTCAAAAGGATATGAATACCTTAGTTCTTAATGATTCATTCACTCATATTCAAAACAATTCAAAATCAATCATTGATAATGATAAAGAGCAAACAGTAGAATCAAACTCCACTTTAACAGTCAATAAAGACTATACAGTCAATATCAAAGAAAATCATATCAATACTGTGCAAAAAGAGAAACTCACAACAGTAAAAGAAGATTATAATATTCATGTCAAAAAAGACCTAAACACTATAACAAAAAGAGATAAAAAAACTTTTATAGAAAATGATGCAGTAACGAGTGTAAAAAATATCCTTCTTCAATATGTACACAAAGATGTGACTGATAAATATCTAGAATCTCTTTTTATACAAGTATCAAAAGAATTGGGAATAGATATAAGTGATAACTTTCATCTAGATACTACTAGTGCACTTCTTGAAGGAAACAATGATATAACCCTAGAAGCTAAAACTGGAATCTCTGTGAGATGTGGAGGTAATGTAATGACAGTGCATAGTGGAGGGATAGACTTCCATACTCCAAAATATAATGAGAACTCTGCTTTTAATGGAGTTGAGGGAGTGGAAGTACCTAAAATGCTTATCACTGATGCAGTTAAAAAATTAAATCTTGAACAAATGTATTTTTCGGAGTAATGTAATATGAGTGCAACACAAAATAAAACATTTTTACAATGTGAATTAGTTTTCTTTTTCTATTTAATTATAGGACTTATCTTATTAAATATAATTGGATTAGTATTTCAAAATATTTTTAATACTGCTTTATTAATTTCGATTTCAACAAGTGTATTTGTTGTTGCATTGTATATTTTATATTTTTTATATGGATTTGTTAAATTTTATATTTTAA
Source organism: Arcobacteraceae bacterium (assembly GCA_050304095.1). GTDB lineage: Bacteria > Campylobacterota > Campylobacteria > Campylobacterales > Arcobacteraceae > JAYEFX01. Next base: position 11,872 of record JBNLDA010000043.1, read on the forward strand.
AAAATGAATTTACATGTAAAAATTTTAAAGAGCGTTTAGCTTCTTGGCTATCAAGTTTAACCTAAGAGGAAATTATGAGTAATCCACAACAAAGCACCCCTACACAATCAACCCAAAAGAATTATGATATTCCGAATTTTGCCTATCCTTTTAAAGAGATTCAAAATGAAGAAAAATACTATGAGCTTTTAGCTGGTGAAACTCATGGAAATTATCTATTTAGCAAAGAGGGATTCTGGCATGGAGGGATTCATTTTAATGACAGTTTAACTGATGTAAAAGCGACCCAAGGGATTAGAGCAATTGCAGATGGAGAGTTAGTTGCATTTCGATTGAATGATACATATCTTCAAAACGATGATGATCAAAATGCTCAAAGTGAAGAAGATAAGAAAAAAGGATTTTACTCAACTGGATTTTTTCTTCTTAAACATAAACTAGAATATCCAAAAGGAAATGTATTAACATTCTTTTCACTTTATATGCATACAGCTAACAAAGAAAAATATGATTTTAGCACACATACTATTATTGGAGAAAATAGATGGCTAAGAAAAGGAACTTCCTATAATCCAACTGATAAAATAGAAGAATTAGCTAAAGAAACAAAAATCATTATTGATTTCAATCAAACACCAACTGAAGTATCAAAAGGTAGGTATAAAGTATTATATGTAGATAAAACCAAAAGAACAGATGGAGCAACTATTCATAAGTCGAATATCAAACCTATAGAAAATGCACTTAATCTAAAAACAATTGATATCAATACGGTTGCAAGTAATGAGATCCAATTTCCATCTCAACCAATTGAAATTAAAGCAGGTGAAGTTATAGGATTGGTTGGTGAGAATAATATCAACCATGGAATTAACAGACAAGTATTACATCTAGAAGTATTTGTAGGAAGTCAATTAGAACTTACAAGTTTTATTGAAAAGGCAAAAGCAAAATATAAAACTGACCCAGCAAATAAAAAACCAAAACCAACACAAATAAAAATACTAAGTGGAAAAAAGATCTATGAAATAAAAGATCAAAGTGTAGTGAATGTCACTTCTAATCCACCAACAGCAACTCTAAGAGATAAAAATAATACAACTCTTTCAACTCCAACACCATTGAGTAATGGTACTATTGTAGAACTTGATCCAGATAATGTTGAAGAGAAAATTACAAAACTAAATAAAATAGGTACTGATGTTGTATCTGCTAAAGATTATTGGATATGGAATGATTCAGTAAAAACTGAAAAAATAGCTCAATCAACTGAAAGTACACAATCTCAAAATACAATAATTTCACTCAAAGATATAAAAACAATTACAATTAATAATAGTAAATACCTATTTACCAATGATGAACAAACCAAAGCTGTGTTGTATAGTGATTGTCAAGAGATTCATCCAATCACATTCGAATGGGCAACAATTATTGATGAGAGTTCTAGTGATGATGTGTCTATATTTAAAAATTTAAAAAAATACTTTTTGCCTGAATTCATTGAAGATGAATTAAAAGTAAGTGCAATGTATAAAAAACTCTTTGCACTTATAGATACAGATCATAATAGCCAAATAGAAGTACAAGAATTACAAGAAGCAACAAAAAATAAAACTATAAAAGAAACAACAAGTAAATATATAGTGAAACACTCAAGTGAATGGCATACTAAAATAAATATGCCAAGAAGTACACAAGAACTATTAGAAAGTCATAAAGACAATATCAAGAATTATGATAAGATCAAATTACATTTGCAAAATGAAGAAAAAAGAGTGAATAATTATGCATTCTTTGAACAATGTCAAAATGCAAACATTGCAGGTTTTCCAAGTAATGATAAAGTATTTCATATTAATCCTATTGGGCTAGTTGGGGTCTTTGGGGGTAGTGGGTGCGGATTGTTATATGAAAAATTTAAATATCTTTTTAATTCTAATC
>JBNLDA010000044.1:0-13806 GCA_050304095.1 Arcobacteraceae bacterium
GGGAGCTTTTGATGAGAGGCTGATAATTCATACAACGGGGGATCGTAATTGGCTGGGAGGTCAGCGAATCCTGCGATCCAGCCTTCTGAATCAATAGAAAAATCATAGGTATCATTAACATTATTCGTATCAGTAAATTCACTATTAAAATCATTGAGCGTCGTATTGATATCAGCTTTAACTTGGGAATCGGTATTATTAAAAGTAACTACCAAATCATTTTGATCTAATGTTTTACTTACACTGTTTTCATCCATTGAAACAGCAAAACCTTTTAACACAGTATCCCCTACTGCACTATTTTGCACTTCATCTTCAACTAACTCTGGTGGTGTATTTAGATCTTGATCATTACTCACATTTGCTTGACCTGGTAGATCAACAAAGGCTGGAACACCTGTATTTAATGTCTCTTCACTAGCTGTTTCTGGTAACTCTACATCTTCAGGTATTCCTGTAGTTTGTGGTACAGAAACCTCTTCTTGAACCTCTGGTACTTCCTCCTGTGTTGGTTCAGTAGTAGTCACTGTAACTTCTTCTAATTCTACATCTGTCGGAGTTGTTGTTTCAGTTGGAACTTCTTGCTCTGGTTGAGTTGTTGCTTCTGGTGTTGGTTCATTGACAACTTCTTCTTGAGTATCTGCAGTTTCAGCTTTAGGAGTAGCTTCTTTTGTCATTGATATATTTATCTCTTTTGAAACATTCTTTTTCAATATTTGTTTATCATATGCTTCAGGTTTTGTTGGCGCTAAAGCTCTATCAACTTTTGTCATTTGACCTTGCTGTACCATTTGTGTTATCCCATTACTAGTAACACTAATTAAACCAAATGTACAGGCAATAATATCTGTAGTCTCACCCACTGATCCTTCAATCACCGTTCCTCTGATCCCGATAGAAGCATTTTTGGTTTTCAATTTAAATTTTGAAGGATTTAGTTTCCCTATTTTACCCGTGATCGTTTCGAATTGTCCTTTAAAAAAATTCAATTGTACTTGATTATTATCTTTATTTTGTGGGTCATATATATATTTGGAAACTTGAAAAAAAGTATTTTCTTGAAGAGTAATTTGTGTATCATCCAAAAGCAATATTTTTGCCATAGAGTTATTATAAGTATAAATCTTATCACTTTTATAAATAGCCATATTATTAGTTGCTACTACCAGTTTATTTTCGTGTTGAACCTTTACATTACCATTTACTTGTGTGAACTTACCTACAACATTAGATGCAAATAATGAAACACTCAAGATGAAAAAAAACATTAAAGAACGGAACATTTTTGTTTCCTTTCAAAATTAAATAAACTATAATCTCTTTATATTAACATAATCTTGTTTAAAATAAATAATCGATGAATTCACCATTTTATCATGGTATAAAGATTTGATTGCTTTTTCATAATTTTTTATTTGATTTATATGCGTCTCTTGTTCTTGTTGAGTGGTCTTGTAATCAATGATAATAATTTCATTTTTTCTTACTACGATTAAATCAATGATCTTTAATTCACCATTGAAAATTATTGGTTGCTCTTTATACACTTCTGCACCATCAATTAAATTAATAAATTCATTATTATTGATCAATAAAAAAATTCTTTTTTCAATATCTTTGAAAGATTCCTCATCTAAAATATATTCAAATTTTGATTTTATTAATGGTATTGTCTTTTTTAATGACTCAATATCAAAATCTTTCATCATTTCAAGACAATAATGGGTTGCTATTCCAAAATATTGCGCATAAAGATTAGACGAATCTTCCTCTTGAGAGATTGTATTTTTTTCTTGAAATCCTAAATCCATAGGGTTATATTGAATTATATTTTTTTCTGGTACTGCTATTTGATACTTTTGTTCAATATGCAACTTTCCAAAATTACATTTTTCAAAACTACTATCTAACATATCAAAAATAGATTTTTCCTTCTTTTTCAATATAATCATATTGTTTTTTGCACGAGTTAAAGCTACATACAATACATTCAATTGATCTAGAGTATTGAGCTTCTGTTCTTTTTGTAAAGCATTAGCAAAATCTACATCAAAATTATCTCTGCTTTTTTGTTTATAATAGATATGCTGTAACTCAATTTGATCATATTCGAAAACAAGTGAATCTCTATTTTGCATTTGTTTATTGAGTTTATCAAGCAAGATCACTGTTTCAAATTCCAAACCTTTTGATTTAAAGATAGTCATGATTTGTAATCCACTTTTTTCTTTATTAACCATAGTCGTATCATTGATATCAATCTTATACACAAAATCAATAATTGATTCATATCCTTGAACAATCTCAATAAATTTTAATACATTTTCATCCAATAATTTATAAAAATTCGCCAAATAATATACAATTTGAACCAAAGGCTTTTTAGTGATCTCATTGATTTTCACCATTGGTTCTTTGAGTGGTTTCCCTAATAATGCATTAAAATTTTCTTGATAAATAGATTCTTGAAAGTAGCAATATTTTATTGCATTAATAAGTGCAGATACATTTTTTTGATAGATCAATTTAGAAGTCATTTCAGTATTGATTTTCAATTGAGGAAAAGCACTTTTAAGATAATTATAAATATTTAAAACATCTTCATTGGTAAAGGTAAGTATACAAATATCATTGGCGTCCATACCATTTTGAAGTAACTGTTCCACTTGTTTTGCAATCATCTGCAAAGCAACACTTTCTTCATGTTCAAAGGCTTCTATTGCTACATACCCATCCACACTAGAATGTATCTTTTGATTGGAGTATTCATAGTTTGGTAGTGTTTCGAATACTTTATTGACAAATCCGACCACTTGCTGACTACTACGATAATTGGTTTCTAACTCTTCAAGTTCTATTTGAGGATATTTTTCTCGCACATAATCAAAAAGTTGTGCATTTCCACCACGAAATCTATAAATTGATTGCTTCGTATCTCCCACATAGAAAAATGATTTAAAGGTTTGTGAAAAACCAGAAACGATCTCTTCAATGATTGGTTCAAGAATCTTATATTGCAAAATAGAAGTATCTTGAAACTCATCAATAAGCAAGTGATTATATTTGGCATCAAGCCTAAAATACAAAAAGTCATTATTGTCATTAAGAGTATCTTGGAAAAGCCTATATACAAGATTGGTGATCTCGTTAAAAGTAAGGATATTTTTTTGCTTATTGTATTCTAAAATAAATTTTTCATACCCATTATACATAGCATACAAACTATTCAAGATCAATTGTTCTGTGATCTTGTAATATTTCACTAGATCGATTTTGATCTGTTCAAACTCATTTTGTAAATGAACTGGTTTTGCCTTTTTAAAATAAGTATACTGCTCTAATTCATCTTTATCTAGCCATGTTGAACCTTTACTTATAAGTTCTTCTACACTATTAAAATCAACCGCATTGATCCCACGTGAGCTCATCCCATCAAAGTTTTCAATATACTCTTTGATCTTAAATGCATTTTGTAATATTTCTTGTTTTATCCATGCTAATTGTTTATATTCAATAGCACTATTAACAAAATAGGTTTCATTTTTTTCTTGAAGTTTTTTAAATACATCCAGAATAGAATTGAGCTTTTTATCTTGAATATAGGCAAAATCTATTAATCGCGAAAACTCATCATATTCAAGTGACTGCAAATACTTATAGATCAATAAATCTTCATCACTATTTTCTATTGAGAAATCATCACTAATATCAATGTATCCACTAAATTCTCTTAAAATCTTATTGATAAATTTATCAATAGTATAGATTGAAAGTTCTGCATTGATATAGCTATCAAGTAGTTGTTGTTTCTTTTGTAAGATTTCCTCTTTTGACAAACCTATTTGTTGCATAATGGCATTCAAATAAGCTTCATCATTCCCAAGCGTTTGCAAAGTCTTAAAGATTCTTTGACTCATCTCAGAAGCTGCTTTATTCGTAAAAGTCAATGTTAAGATTTGTGTTGGATGTGCCCCATTTAACAATAAACTAATATATCGTACTGTTAAAGCAAATGTTTTTCCACTTCCAGCACTAGCCTTTAAACTCAAATACTGCTTCATCTTATCTTCCACACATCACTTTATAGTTACAAAATTCACAATGTTTTTTCTCTTCACACAATTCAAAAGAAACACTTTGAGTATGAAGATTCTCAAATATTTGATTCAATAACAAAAGCTTTTGATCCAACATCACCTCTTCTTTTAACCCTGCATCATTTAGATCATAATAAAAGCATCGTATCTCTTTATTTTGAAACATTTGATTTGCAGCCAAATAATAAAATTCCAATTGAAAATCAACACTATCAATATAGTTTTTACTATTATCAACTTTCAAACTACTGCTTGTTTTATAATCAAGTACTTCTATACTATTTGCTTTCTCATCTATCCTATCAATGGCTCCTTTGATAGTAATCCCATTGTATTCAAATTTAAATGGTTGCTCTAGTGCTAATGGTTTAACCCCAGCTTCAAATCGCTTGAATTCATTTTCTATAAATATATCAAGCTTTCTTTTCCAAATCTCAATATCAAGCAATAAATAAGCATTTTGATGTGCTAGTTCATCAATATTACTATAAAGCTTTTGTTTAAATTGTTCAAATATTAATTGCAATGGATTATTACCATAAAGTTTATACAAAGCCTTATGTAAAATATCTCCAAGTTCAAATCCTTGTGGTTTGATACTAGTATGATGTTCATCAATTTTAGCTATATAGTGATAATAGTATTTTCTTTTACAGGTCAAATAAGTTTTTAATGAAGTTGCTGACCAACTTTGTTTTGAGAGATCAATATTCTGTATAATCTCTCTTTGTTCAAATTTTGTCTGGATACTATTAAGTAATATATCTTCATAACTATATAAAGATCTTTGATTGATAATAGAATCATCAAATAGTTCATACGCAAAGCGACTTAAGCCACTTTGTTCATCATCAACATAAGATATCGCTATAGCTTTAGCATTTGCAAAAAGCTTTGCATAATAATACTTCTGTAGATCTTCTCTATCTTTGGTTGTTGGAAGTCCTACTTGTTCTTTAATTTGACTTGAGATAAATTTATCTTTAACACTTCTTTTTGGCACGATATGATCATTAAAATCTATTACGATCACCCCAAGAGGATTCAATAATCGTGTTTCTAGTAAACCCATCACGGTAACTTTCCCACCATGAACATCATCTAAAGTGATCTCTTTAAATCTTTGGATTAATATCTTGATCACCTCTTTAAGCGTCACATTCAATTGAGTTTCAAAAAACAGCTTTTCAAGCTTCAATAAAACAATTTGAATTTTTAAAAGTAACTCTTGGTTTTGCTCATACTTTAAAACATAATCAATAATTTGCCCATAAGTATCTTTGTTGATTGGTTTATTGAGTTGAATTTTTAATGTTTGAAAGATCCAGGCTTCATCCAAATCATACTCTTTGATTTTGTCTTTATCATAGGGTTCAAAATCAATGAGAAGCTTATAAATTGCGTCTAATACTTTAATAAATATATGAGAATCAATACTATTACCCATGGCAAAGTTAAAATATCTTTCCTCATTCATCACTTGTAGATAACTAAAATAAGATTCATCTGGTAAAACAACAATGATCTTTTCAGCGTCGATTCCTTGTTGCACCATTTGAGTGATTTGATATTTGATAAATCCAATTTGGGCAATTCGTTGTGATGATTTCTCAATTTGTACATTTTGGGGTATTTTTTCTATTGGTTGTTTATTGAGTATAATTTGATTGCTTAGGTCAATACTATAACTATAATTTGGTTCTAATTCAATACCAACCTTTTTGAATATCTCAATATTTTTAGGATTGAATCTATTTTGCGTCATCTCAATTTTCAAATTCACCAGCTTTGATATCTCTAAGAGTAATGAAAATTCAAATGAGGAAAAATACCCTTCATAATAGATCTCTACAGCATCAAATTGCTCTATATAATCAAAATTTAATTGATACTCAAAGGGTAAAGTGATTTTATCTACTTTATCATTGGCTTTTAAGATTGCCACATAGGCATTATAAATTGCTTCTAATGTTTCCAGATGGTCTTGATAAAAAGCATAAACATCATAGTCACTTAGTTGTTGAATAGTTTTATTTTCATGAGTCAATTCTGCAAAAAAACGAAAGAGATAATCACTTTGTTTCAACAACATATTGAATTGTGAATTTATCCCTATATTGGCTGTTTCAATATTTTCGAGTGCCTCTTTTAAATAAAGGATCCTTAATTCTTCTTCACAAAATTGCTTATCCCCAATAATAGTGATATTGGTAAAGAAATCACCAATAGTACAATATTTAGGTAATAATTGATTGATTGGTTTTTTTTCTTGAATAAATTCCCTAATAGCTCTACTTGTAGGAAATACTGTTAAGTTTTTTTTAGGAAATTGCAAGGGCAGCCAACATAATTGGTAGAATAAATATTGCCCAAAGAAGATAATAGATCACTGCAACAAAAACTACCCATGAGTGATATCCACCTAGATATTGTAAGGTTTGTTTAACATCTTCAATTGGTCTCTCATTGTATTCAGCGATTTCTAGATCATTATAGAATTTTTGTGTATAAAAATAAAATCCAGTGATTCCTGTTGCAATCATTAAAAGTATATTTCCAAATGGAATAACTGCCGCAACAAACCCTAATAGAAAAAATATAGCAGCAGTAACATACATTTTTCGATATAGAAAGAATAGCCATCCACCAAAAAATGCCCACCATGACCAAGTGGGTTTGAATACAACACGGTCATTGACCATATTAGATTTTACATTTGGTTTATAAACAAAAACCTTTTCAGGTTTTTGTAAATGAACTTCTAATAAAGATTCTAAATCGTGTTGATCCAGTTTCATTTTCTAGCCTAAAGAATTGACTTTGTTTTGATATAAAAGTAAGCAGTATCACTTCCTACTTTTATCTCTCCAGTGATATTCCAATTTCCCTCAATAGTGATTTCAGTTTGAGCTCTATAGCTGTTGTTTTCGTTAGTAAAAGATTCAATAACTACATCATTATGATTGGTAGTAGATCGCGTCAAAAGCATTTTAACTTGAACATTCTCTACACTATTTCCATTCATATCAGTAATATTCACTGCGATATCGTTATTTCCAACTTTGAGTAGATTTTTATTAGCACTTTTTGCCTCTAAGGCTCGTTGTGCTAAAAAAACATCTTTCACATCAACTGATGTAGTTTTCCCATTGAAAACCAATTGTGAATTATATTTTTGAGAGAATTTCGCATTCTCTATCATCATATTATTAAAATTAGAGTCAACATCATGATATGTACTTAAAAAACTTTTATCTTCATGAATATCAACTTTTGATGCATTTGATATTGTCCATATAATCATCGCAAAAGTAAATCCGAAAATTGCGAAGAAAAACAATAACCACCAATGGTATTTTTGCATTTAGTTACCTTTCTTTTTCTCTTTCATCACAATATATGTGTACAGAAGTATACCAACTAAAACTAAAGTATACATAAAGACTTTCCAAATTGCACTAAATGTTGTTCCACCACTTCCCATACTGCTTTCTAAAGTTATCCCTTTAGATTCTGCAATCTCATCACATAATTCACCATAACCATTTAAAATGGCTGCAGATACTTTTGCTAATTCTCCGTTTTTATCTTTCGATGCTAATAAAGGAATAACATATACATCAAGAATTTCATTCTTATCATATGCAGATTCTAGTTCAGATGTTGATTGTAAATTAATGTGACTATCATCAAATGACATACTCAAAAGTACATATGGTTTTTGTAGCGTTTGAATAACATTTTTTTCGTATAATTTAATTGATTCTAATTTCTCTTTCATATTATCAGATTGAATTGTTGGATACGTACCCTTTAAATTCACATAGGCATTAATACCTGTTTTTGACTTTAATTCCATACCCATTTCATTGATCTTACCAATTGCTCTAGGATCAAGTAAACCATCATGTTCCAGCACAAAATTATTGGCTGATGCGCTTGCTATATTGAATAAAAAAAGCGAAAGTGCAATAAACACTTTCGCTTTAAAAGTAAATAAACTTTTCATTAACCGACAAACACTCTTGCTGGATCTAAGAAACCATAATAAGCTGTCATAACTGCCGTTAATACTAATAACCATCCAATTATTTTATCCATAATATGCTCCTTATTTCACATCAATCCACTGTTTGTGGTTCTCTGGACTATTCATTTTCAACACAGTAAGATCTTGATTGATCTTATAGTAGTTAGTTGCATTTGCTTGTTGTGTAACAATTGCAAGATACGATAAAACACCAAGAATAGATAGCAATAATACTGTAGCAATCAACATTCCCGTAATACCATGTTGGAAACTAAATAAACCTCTTTCGTTTTCATTCATTTGTGTATTTCCAGCCATCTTATTCTCCTATACTTCTTAAGTAACTAGCTACTGCTTTTACTTGAGTTTCGTTTAGTCTACCATTAAAGTTTGGCATTTCACCAATGTTAGCTTTTTTACCATCTTTAAGAACTGCTGCAACTGTTACATCATCATACGCTCTTAAGTTTGGTCCAACACCGATCATACCAGCACCATCTTGACCATGACATCCAGCACATACACCCCACATAGCAGGTTCAGTACCTTTAAATCCACCAGCAACATACGCTGCAATCTCTTCAGCATCAGCACCAGTAGCCATCATTGGAGGCATACCCCCTGGATAATCTGATTTGAAGTTATTTGCACCATTTTCAATAGTATAAAGTACAGACTCTTTTGACATTCTTTTCGTTAAGTCTTGTGCTTTACCATCAATACCCATAGCATCAACACCATGACATGGAGCACATTGTACTAAGAAAATTGACTCACCCATTGCATTTAAAGTTGCACCATCTGGATTTTGCCATTTAGATTCAAATTTGCTGTTATACTCAATTACCTCTTCATTGTATTGACCAACTTGAGAGAATTGATTGATTGGATAACCAACAATAAAATACCATGCTTGCCATACTAGCAAGATGATAAATATAACTCCCCATCCTGATGGGATTGGGTTTTTAAACTCACCGATACCATCCCAGCTCTCTTCAACAAGATCACCAGTCGCTGTATCATTTTTAATCTGATTTACATATTTAAGTGCAACAAATACTGTAATACCAATAATTGCAACTGCACCTAACATAGTTAAGTCATTAATATAATCGTCACCTAGCTTGAAAGAATCACCTGCTACGAAGTAAGTTCCTGCCATCAATGCGACGATAAGAATAATACCACCTATAACCATAGATTTCATATTAACTCTCCTTATCTTTATTATCTGTAGTCTTCTCTTCTTTTCGAGGTTCTAATGGATCAGACGTAATTTCATCATCTAAAACTAATTTTGAATATTTTTCAAAATCCCGTTCACCAGTTTTTTGTCTCTTATATATAGAGTACGCATAACCGTAAAAAATGATAAAAACAAACAATATCAAGAAAAACTTAGCGTAACCTTGAATTGTCATTAACGTCTCTTGATCCATATATAACCTTATTTAAGAGAATTCAAGTATGCAATTAATGCAACAATTTCAGGAATCTGACCGTTAGCAACGGCGTCTTTTACAGCTTGATTTTTCATACCAGCAGCAATTGCTTTTGCATCTTCTAATGCTGCAGCGCTTGCTTCTTCAAATGAACCAAGTTTTGGCATACCTTCTTGATCATATGGTACAGCGAATACTGCTTTAACAGTAACTGCTTCACCGTATGCAGTAGCGATATCAGCTATATTGCTGAATTGGTGTTTGTATGCAGGCATAATTGATCCAGGAACTAAATCTTTTGGATCCCACATATGGTTTTCATGCCAATCTGTTGTTCTGTAATTTCCAACTCTCATCAAGTCTGGACCAGTTCTTTTTGATCCCCACAAGAATGGTCTATCATACGCATATTCACCAGAAAGTGAATACATACCATATCTATCAGTTTCTGATTTAAATGGTCTAATTAATTGTGAGTGACAAGCGTTACATGAATCTTTAATATATACATGTCGTCCTGCCAACTCTAAAACACTGTATGGTTTTGTACCAACAGTAGGTTGTGAACCTTTAGCAAAATCAGGAAGTACTTCTACAATCCCTGCGAATGCAACTGTTAAAAATAAAAATACCGTAAAGAAAAACGGTCGTTGTTCTAACCAGTGAAACATTTTAACCCCCTTCTCTTACGCTGCTGGTGTAGCATTTGCAGGTTCTTTATCAAGAACTCTACCAGCTGTAATTGTTTTGTAGATGTTAAATGCGAACATAAACACACCAATTAAGTACATCAATCCACCAACTGCTCTAATAGTATAGTATGGGTGTAAAACATTTACTGTATCAATAAATGAGTATACAAGTGAACCATATTCATCATACGCTCTCCACATCATACCTTGAGTAATACCTGCAATCCACATAGACGTAAAGTATAATACGATCGCAGTAGTTTGTAACCAGAATTGAGTTTCCATTAATTTCTTAGAGTAAATCTCTCTTTTGTACATTCTTGGAACCATGTGGAACACAGCTGCCATTACCATAAATACAACCCATCCAAGTACACCATCGTGAACGTGACCAGGAATCCAATCTGTAAAGTGCGCAATTGCATTTACTGATTTAATTGCTTGGATTGGACCTTCAATAGTTGAAAGCATGTAGAATGTTGAAGCAAGAACCATAAATTTGATCAATGGATTTGTTTGTAATTGTTGCCACTCACCCTTCATTGTAAGAAGCATGTTAATTGCAGATCCCCATGATGGTAAGATCAATACAACTGACATTACAGAACCCATAGTTTGCATCCAATCTGGAACTGTAGAGTATACAAGGTGGTGTCCACCAGCCCATAAGTATACAAACATCAATCCCCAGAATGCTAACATAGAAAGTTTATAAGAATAAACATTTTGACCAGATTCTTTTGGTAAGAAGTAGTAAATAATCGCAATAATAGGAGTAGTGAATACGAATGCAACCGCATTGTGTCCAAACCACCATTGTACTAATGCATCATTTGTACCAGCATACATAGAAACTGAGTGCATGATTGAACCATACCCAGATACTAGTGCAGTTGGAACTTCCATGTTGTTAAATAAGTATAACATTGCAACTGCAACGAAACAAGCAATGTAATACCACATAGAAACATATAATGTTCTTTCTCTTCTAATCCCGATAAGACCAAAAATTGAAATACCAAATAATACCCACCATACTACAACTAGTAAATCTAGTGGCCACTCTAACTCAGCATACTCTTTAGATGTTGTCATACCCATAAATAAAGTAACAACCGCTAAAAGAATTGTGATGAAGTATAGCCAGAAGTGTAATTTACCAACTGCTAATAAAAATGGTGATTCTTTTAAAGAAACTTTTAAAATTCTTTGACCTACATAATACCATGTAGCAAAGATACCACTAAGAGTAAAACCATAAGCAACACCATTTGTGTGTAACGGTCTTAATCTACTGAACGTACCATATTCCCCAGCTAAGTAGTTAAGCTCTGGAAATGCTAATTGAAACGCTAGTACAACCCCAATAGTCATACCAATGATACCAAACAGAATTGTTGTGAATACAAACATCTTCGCAACAGAGTAATCATACTCGATTTGTGCACTGTTTTGCATCAATCTCCTCCTAAATTTTTGATTTAAAGTCACTGAATCGTCACTTATCGAGCAAATTCTAACAGATATAATTTTAAATTTAGCTGATTTGTTAAGTATTTGTTAAATTAATATGTAAATTTCTTTCTTAAGTTTTATTTTAGATAATGATTTTTTTTATCTATTTGAAGTTTTTTAATGCGCTTTTCATATCACGCTCTTGTGTCTTTTTCTTGAGATCTTCACGTTTATCGTATAGTTTCTTCCCTTGAGCTGTAGCAATTAAAATTTTTATTTTATTTTTAGCATTAAAGTAGAGTTTTAATGGAATGATTGTGTACCCGTCTTTCGTGACTTTCTCAAATAATTTATCAATCTCTTTTGCATGTAGTAATAACTTACGATCACGACGTTCATCTGGTCTATAAGTAGTGTGAGCAGTTTCTAAATGAGAAATGTGACCATTAAGCCAAAATACTTCCCCTTTTATAATACGTACAAAAGAATCTTTTAGATTTACTCTTCCAGCCCTAATAGCCTTAACTTCACTACCTTTTAGTTCAACTCCAGCTTCATAACTATCTAATATATGATAATCATGGTATGCTTTTTTATTCACAAATGTTTTTACAGTATTTTCGTTTTTTTTCTTTGCCATACCTTAACCTTCATGTATCGTAAAAAATGAGCTTCCACTTCCACTAAAAAAATATTTTTTTTCTTTTAGTTCATGTGTTACTTTTAGTAAATTCTGATCAACATTTATTGCTGATTGATATAAATCATTCGCGTATTGTATTGAAAATTGATTAAAGATATCAATACTATTCATCTCTAAAAGCTTATTTACTTCTTCAGAAGAAGCAAATTGATAGTGATTTGCCGAAAATTCTTTAAATATTTTTCTAGTATCACATTGTATGTTTGGAGTAAATGTTTCTATATCTAAAATTGATTCATCATATTTTTCTACAATCTCTCCAATTCCAGTCACATTTGCACTATCGTATTCATATACAAAAAAAGGAATATCTGCCCCAACTTGAACTCCAAGACTAGCCATTCGATCTTTTGATAGTCCCAGATTCAAAGCCTCATTAACCATCAAAAGAAATGTTGCAGCATCACTACTTCCACCACCCAGACCTGCAAACTCAGGGATATTTTTCTCAACTTCCACGCAGTTATTTAAAAAATATTCTTTAACTTGAGGAAATTCTTCAAGCAAAAGTTGATATACCTTATATATAGTATTACTTTGTGTTTCACAGCCAAAATCACCTTTTAAGATAAACTCTTCACTCTCACATGGTTTAAAATGGATTACATCAAAAAGATTCTTCACTCTAGCAAAACGTGAAGCCAATAAATGATAATTATCTCTTTTACCAGTGATCTTTAAGAAAATATTTACTTTTGCATAAGCTTTTTTCGTCATTTTAGTACCTTATTTAAAAGATATCTCACTTCCAAATCTTTGATTTCAATAATAGTAAAAAAATCATCAAACTCAATCAAATAATTTCCATCTTCTTTTGAGCCAAGATAATTACTATCAATTTTTTTACCAAACTCAATCCATTCTTTAGTTCCCGTATATTGAATCTGTTTTACATTCAAATACTCAAGTGGATCAAGTTGTTTTTCACCATCAATAAAAAAATCCCCTTCATTGAGCCTTCGTAAGGCACTTAAAGTTCCATCCACCTCAAGCTTTTCAAAAATGATTTGAGCTAAACTTCGTATATATGCCCCTTCACTAACACTCGTTTCGATAGTGATAAAAGGATGATTATAATGTAATACTTTCGCATCATATAAATGCATTATTGATCTTTTCATCTCTACATTGTCACCATTTCTAGCTAATGTATAGGCTCGTTTTCCATCTATTTTTTTTGCACTATATTTAGGTGGATAATATTCAATATCTCCTAAGAGTTCCGATAAAATATTTTGGAGTTTTTGAATATCTATTTTTTTTGTAGGATATTGTACATCTATAATATTCTCATTATCTAATGATGCGCTTTGAGCTCCTAGCCAAAGTGTAGCACGATAGGTTTTAGGTGTTTTTTTAAGAAATTGAAAAAGTTTTGTATATT
>JBNLDA010000045.1:0-13781 GCA_050304095.1 Arcobacteraceae bacterium
CAAAGTTGGAATACTTCGTATGCCGAATCTTGCACCTAAGTTTTGTTCGTTTTCAGTATTTACTTTTACAAATAGTGTTTTCAATGGAAAGTTTTTAGCACTCTTTTCAAAGTTCGGTCCCATCATCTTACATGGTCCACACCAAGGTGCCCAAAAATCAACAATTACTGGAATATCACTATTCACTATCACCTCATCAAAATTACTTGAATTTAACTCAATTAAGTTCTTTTCTAAAAGTGATTGCTTACACGCTCCACAATTTGCTTTTTTATAACTTTCCTTTTGAGGGATATTATTCACACTGCCACAATGAGGACAAATTACTCTCATAATATAATCCTTTCTATGATTTTAATTGATTCTTTTTTTAATGTCTTTAATTCTACACTATTTTTTGATTCAAGTGAATAAATTATAGAATCTAATTGTTCATCTTTACCTAAATATGCCACTAAAATTTTCAAAAGTTCATCATTTGTTTGAGCCAATTTAATCTTTTTTTGAATTGGCAAGTCTGTTTTTTCATTAGATGATTGTCGATTTTTGATCCACCAAATGATTGAAACAACAATAGCCATCACAATCATTCCCAAAATAAAATAGATCACTTTTTCTTGTGTAGTTGCATAGACTGTTTTGGTGACAACTTTTTCTTCTACTTTCTGTGGTAATTTTTCTAAAACACTTGGAGCTATTTGTTGTTTAGCATCAGATTCGACTTTGATTTCATAACGATCTGTTTGCACCATTTGAATCGTTTGACTCTCTTTATCATAAAACTGCACTTGAATTGGCTCAATTACAAAATCATTATTGGCTACAATTGAAAAGGTTTTAGTATAAGTCCCACCATACTCCCCTTCACTATCCACATCATATTTTTTTTCTGCTTTATTTTCATAAATCGTAGCATTAGGGATATTGAGCTTGATATCATCCAGGTCATCTAAATTACCTCGACCAGAAATATTGATATCAAACGACACTGCTTCACCCGCTTTAATGTCTGTAGTACTCACTTTTGAATCAATTCTAAAATCCCCAATCAACTTAATCCCATTTGGTAAAGCTTTTGCATTGATCTTTAATTCATTTGAATAAAGCCTTTTATTCATCCCACCTGAAAGGAAACTAAATGGATCATTCATATCTGCAACAGCCATCTCTAGTTTCACAGGATTAAGTGTCAATTCCCCAGATTTTTGAGCAAAAAGCAAATATTTTAGTTCTTGGACATAAAAGCCATTTTGTGTATATTTTTTTGATTTTCCAAACTGTTTTGACCAAAAGTTTTCAAATACTGGGTCTTTAAATTGCAGATCAATAATCTTCGAATTGGCTGCATATTTGAATTTTAAAGTTAATTCAATCTCTTCCCCTACAAACACTTCATTTTTATCCACACTAATTGATAGATCATACAGTTTTGATTGTGTTTTACTTGCAGCCACCATTGAAATATGTTTTTCAGGAGTAAAAAATTCTTCACCATCAATAGTGATTTTGATTGGTGGAATCGTGAATGATCGATCTGGGAAAAGTGTATATTTTTGCACTTTCTCTTCACTTCTCACTCCATTATAGATTTGAATATTATTACTCACTCCACCATTTTGAACATCAAATCCATCAATCATCGTTACGGGGTCAATCGTGATATGCTTACCAGTAGCTTTAATGGTAAAACTTACCGCATCCCCTTGTGTGAATTCATCAGTGACATTGAGCTGTACATCCGCAAAAAGTGTTGTTAAACACAATACTATACTACCAAGGATTTTTAACATCTTCATCCTTTGAACCTTTTACTTCATGTAATAAAACTGGGGCTTTTTGCTTCTCTAATAAGCCCATCCACTTCTCTTCCTCTTTTTGACTGATTTGATCTTGTTTTGTATCACTTATTTCTTGTTGTTGCATTGGTTGTTCTTTTTGTTTTTGTTGTTCACTATTTTGTTGACTTTGTTCTTTTTTTTCTTCTTGCTGATTATTTTGTTGATTTTGATTTTGTTTATCTTGTTGCTGCTGATCTTTATTTTTTTGATCTTGTTCTTGATCTTCTTTATCCTCGTTTTGTTGTTGATCATTTTGATCTTCACCTTGCTGACCTTGATCATTTTTATCTTGTTTCTCTTTATTTTGCAGTCTTTGCACTTCTTCTAAATTCTCTTGAGTTTCTTTATCCTGTTTGATCTGTAAGGCTTTTTTATAAAACTCTTCAGCCTTATCCAATTTATTGGCATAAGCAAAGGCATTCCCCATATTATGAAGTTTTTTAAATTCAAGTTCTTTGTCACTTGTCACTACTTTTTCATATTGCTTTATAGCTTGTTCATACTTCCCTTGCTTGTATAAACTATTTGCATAGTTGTAATACCCTTGGGCATTTTTAGCAATACTTTGATACCCAAGTTCAGCTTCTTCATATTCTTTATTTTCATACGATTGATTCGCTTTATCTATCACTTGAAAATCCAAAATACCTGCATGTAGATTTTGTTGTGGTACTACAGCTATAAGAATCAAGGTAGTAGCAACTAATTTTCGAGGAAGTGAAGAAAAAGCAACCAAAAGCAAAAGTAACGCTAAAGCCAACGGATAATAAAAAAGTTCAACAAAATGCTTCACTTTTTGTGCTTCAAATTGATCTTTTTTTGATTTACTATAGATATCACTTAAGATCATGTCAATATCATTATTTCCCAAACTAAAATTGATATATCCCCCTTGACTTTGCATTGCTAGATTTTTCAAAGCCTCATTGAGTTTAACTATCACAATTTGATCTTTATCATTGGTGAGATATTTTCCATCTTCGATTGGAATTGGGCTTCCCTCAGTTGTAGCAAGTCCAATTGAATAGATATTGATCTTGTTTTCTTTCGCTTTTTGTAATGCATCATTATAATCTGCCTCATCTCCACCATCACTCAAAATGATCACATTTTTATTTTGATATTCTTTAGTTAGATCAATACTGGCTTCAATCACACTGTAAATATTTGATCCATTATCAAAATTCATCCCTGAATCAAGATTTTCTACCATATAAAGTAATGATGTGACATCTTGAGTGATTGGTGAGAGTACAAATGAAGATTTAGCAAACAACACCACAGCAATTGCAGAGTTTTGAGCATTTTTAATTAAGTGCTTGAGCTTTTTTTTAGCTAGTTCTAATCTATTTGGATAAATATCAGTAGCCAACATTGATTTTGAGATATCTAGAGCCACCACTATTGGGATCAATTCTTGTTTAGCATCAAATTCTTTTTGATTCATCACTGGTCTAGCCAAAGCCAATACCATCAAAATCAATGCAGCAAAAAATACAAAATTTCTTGTTTCATGCCGCATACTTTTACTATTTACCCGTAATTTTTGTAGTACCTCATCATTGAAAAAAATCTGCATAGAGTTTTTATTGGTTGCAATTAAAACAATTAATAAAATGATTGGAATCAACAACATCCACAAAACATTAGGATATAAAAACTGCACAAACAACCTTGCTTAGAAAAGTTCTTTATTTTGAGTGTTTAATTTAAACGCTTTAAATGATCGCTCTTTTTGATCTTCTTGAGATACAAAATTTTTCTCAACAGTTGCCGCAGGATTGATAAACAAAATTGATTCTTCAACAATGATTTGGAATATGGCACTATAAGGAATACTTACCACTGATCCAAAATTCTCTTTTCCAAATCCAGCTTCAAATTTGATCACCTCATCTTCAATGATAATTGATTCATAAGAATAATTTGATAGTACAAACAATGAAAATGGTGCTAGTTGCTTTCTAATTGGAGTTGGTAGTTGTGGGTTAAATTGTACCCCTTTAATATTTGCAGTCAATGCAAACTCTTCATCAACGCTCAAAAGAAACTCTATAACCTCTTTTGTTTGTTCACTGACCATTTGCTTATAATCTTCATTGTTTATTATAGTGCTTATCATTAAATCACCTTAAGAATTTTGTATTTTCATAAATTTTAGGTATTATACCAAAGTATGAAAATGATTTTGCTTTACTGGGGACTACTATCAACAATTGCCTTTTCAAATGTGTTTGAATTAACAAACAAAGACCTAAAAACAATTGAAAATGCATATGAAAAAGAAAAAATTGAAACACGATATCAAAGGTTTCAACTTTTTTTAGATGAAGTAAAACAATACAATACAATCAAAAAACTCAATCGAGTCAATAGTTACATAAATAGAATCTTACCAGGTTATGATCGAATTGTTCAAAACATGACTGATTACTGGTCCACACCTAAACAATTTTTGATTGAAGGGAAAGGGGACTGTGAAGATTATGCAATCACCAAATATTTTACCCTCAAACAGATTGGGATGTCATCAGACAAACTTTATATGGCCATTGTCCAAGTCAAACATAATACAACTATGCATATGGTAATGCTTTATTTTGAAACGCCTCAATCTATCCCTTTGGTATTAGACAATCTTTCTTGGAAGGTCTTACCACTAAATAAAAGAAAAGACCTCAAAGTAAAAGTGATCTTCAATGAACAAGATTCCTATCTACTTAAAAATCACAAAAAATATAAAAAAGTCAATATCGATTGGGGTAAAAAGAATCGTTGGAAAGAGTTACTCCAACGAATCTATGATAAAAAAGAATAATTAAACAACCATATCCACTTCGCTTATCACTCCAGCGGTACCATTTTCATTCAAAAATATTGAATTTTCAGCTAGTTGTGCATTGGTTTGTGAACTACTTTGCATATAGGAAAACTCTGCAGTGACACTGGCTAAATAAATAGCTCCCACACCAGCTTTGGCTAAAGCTACAAGTTCATCATTACCTTGATCATCTTTTTTCCAAATTTTCAAATCTTGAAATATTGGATCATTTTCATCTATCCAGTTATTTTTATCACTATCATATTTTTGCAAATCAGTAAATCCATGACCAGAATTTGGACCAAACAGTTCAGCTCCATCATCGATTTTTCCATTTTCATTTTTATCTAAAGCTAAGAACCCTGCCCCTTTTTTGAGTAATGGAATATTATCTGCTTGTCCATCATTATCAAGGTCAAACATAAATTTCATATTAGAAATATTATCAAAACCATTTGTATCTCCATCATAATGAATCACCAATGGATCTTTGAGTTTTTGTTCCCCAATTGCAATTTGAGTTGTATTTCGCTCATAAAATTCATGTGAATATGCAATATTCAAATCAAAACTAAACTCACCATTTGAAGTTTTTATAGTTGCACTGGTATTAAACTCTATGGTTTGTTTTTGATAATAGGTTTGATCCACTTCAATTAAGGCTCCCCAAGATGGTCTTGAAACATTTTGCGCATAAGGTGAATTACTATGAACCATAGCCACATCATTTTTGTGTTTACTTGGATATAGCCTGATTTGCTTATCTTCTTCAAAAAAAGCACTCAAAAGTTTTTCAATGATGATCTTATTGATCTTGTCTTTGAGACTTAAATTTTCTTCAGAATCAAACACCATCTTTTGACTTTGAGTCGTACTGATACTCAAATTTTGTTCAAAATTAAAGTTAACACTCGCTGCATCACGTGTATTTGATTCCTGATAGTGAAATTCAAACGAAGTTTTTTGTTCATATTGAACGACATTTTCATAATATGACTGTAAGTTTACACTTGAATCCAACACTCTCATTTTTCATCCTTTTAATCTATATTAAAGAATTGTACAATATTTAAAAAGAGTTTGTCAAGGCTTTAGAGTGTTTTTTGTTATACAAACTAATAAATTTCTGTAGAATTTAAGATATCAAAATCGATCATTGCATTCATCAATGCAATCTTGTCTGCGTTTTTTAGCATCGTTGGAGTGATATTGACTTCAAAGACTTTTCCTTCATTTAAAAGCCGTTTTCTAGTAGTCCCTTCTAGCAATGGTAACTTTGGAGTAAGCCATCTCTCATCATGCAAAATAGCAATATTAGCAATACTTGTATCAGTAACAAGACCATTTTTAATGATAATGATCTCATCTGCTTCCCCTTTTTGATCAAACAATAGATCAATTGAGGTTCGATTCAGCGCTTTTTTTGAATACTCTATGCTGTCATCAAATACAAGTTGAAAAGAGTTGATCTCTCTTTTTTTATAAAGGTCATATTCTATTTCTAAAATACCATCGCTATTATAAAGCACTTTACATTTATATAGTTGATTAGTTGGGGGATAGATATACTCTCGAAGATCAAAGTTTATTCCTACTGTTTTTGCCATTCTCTCTTGATGAAAAGATAAATAATGCACTTCAAAATCTTTGCACGCAATAGTTTCAAAATAGATTTCTTCATTCATGGGATATATACCTTATCTATAAGTTCTTGATACTCTGAATCTACATTACTATCTAATGTGATTCCACCACCACTTTTGTAAAAATACTCTTTACCAATCTTTTCAATAAATCGAATATTAACTGCACTATCAAGATTTTGACCATCATAGATTCCAAAGATTCCTGTATAAAATCCTCTGTCGTATCCCTCAATTTGCTCAATAAGTTCTACAGTTTTCTTCTTTGGAGTGCCCGTGATACTGCCTGCAGGCAACATACTGGTTAAAATTGTTCCAATATGCTCATGCCAATTTTCTTCTAGTTTTGCAGAGATTTTTGAACTCACTTGTAAAAGCTTTTTATCACCTGCTTTGATCTTATCGATATATCGAAATTTTTCTACTTTTATATCAGTCCCCACTATTCCTAAGTCATTTCTCAATAGGTCAACTACCATAGTATGTTCTGCCATCTCTTTTTGGTCACTCAAAATCTTTGCTTGGGCATTATTGACTTTCGCATCAATAGTCCCTTTCATAGGATGAGTATAGATTTTATTTTTTTTAATTTGAACAAATCTTTCAGGAGAGAAACAAACAAATTGATCTTTGTATTTGAGCTTAAATTTTGCATCAGATTTTTGATAAATTTCATCTAATAAATTTAGTGTGGGATTTTTAAAATTGATCTTTGTGAGAGCAGATAAATTGAGTAAATAAGTATTTCCGGCTTTGATGTTTTCAATCACTTGATCAAATTTTTCTTGATATTTTTCAAAAGCAATTGGATCAATACTATATTCAAAGTGATCATGTTCTTTGTTTTGATTTTTTTCATTGATACTAAATAAAATATCATTTGAGATGTTTTTTAATGGCTGTATATCCCATTTGGTTAGATCATAATTGATAGTGAAAAAAAACGGCTCTTTATTTGAGCCGTAATGATTGAGCGTTTCTATTAAGTTCAATGGTCTATTGTAAAATCAATTTTTTCAAACAAGCCATTCTCACTGCAACTCCATTAGTCACTTGTTGCAATACCTTACTTCGTGGATCATCAAGCATCTCATCACTGATATCTATATTTCTATTTACTGGACCTGGATGCATCAAAAGTATATCTCGCTCACCAACGATCTCTTTAGTGATACAATAATCTTTTCCATACTCCATTAATGACGTATAATAGACTTGATTGTGTCGCTCTAGCTGTGTTCGTAGACTCATCACGATATCCATATCATCAATCACATCTTGTAACAAAACAGATTTATTAAATCGATCATTTGAAGGCATAAAACATTCAGGAGCAACTACAGTAATATCAACACCAAATCTTGGAAGTAGTTCAAAATTACTTGAAGCAACTCTTGAAGTCACCACATCTCCAACGATAGCTAATTTTTTTCCATCTAATTTTTTATCAAAATGCTTATACATCGTATACAAGTCCAACAACGCTTGAGTTGGATGGGCATTCATTCCATCACCTGCATTTAAAATTGGACAATCAACATAATTTACCAAACTTGCTGGCAATCCACACTCACTATGTCGAATAATGATCGCATCTGGTTTCATAGCATTTAAGTTTGCAACCGTATCAAAGATCGTTTCACCTTTTTTTTGTGAACTTGTTCCCACATCAAGATTGACTACCTCTGCCCCCAATCTTTTGGCTGCAATTTCAAAACTACTTCGCGTTCGTGTAGAGTTTTCAAAAAACAACGTAACTACAAGCTTCCCTTTCAATAGTTCACTTGATTGTAGATCTGAAAAAAGATCGGCATCTTCAAAAAGGTTAATAATCTCTTCATTGGTAAAATCTGCAGTAGTAATTAAATGTTGCATTGAGTGTTTTTCCTTGTCATTTTAGTTTATAATTATATCAAATTCTAATTTAAGCTTAGTTTTTAAAATCTTTTACTATAATTCGCGTCCACTTTGTATAAAGTGAGAAAATTATATACCAATCAGGAGGTCAATCATGGCTTTAGATCAGGAAGTAAAAGCAAGTATTATTGCAAAATTCCAAAGAGCAGAAGGTGACACAGGTTCACCAGAGGTGCAAATTGCATTATTAAGTGAAACAATTAAAACATTAACTGAGCACTTAAAAATTAATAAAAAAGATCACTCATCAAGACTTGGTCTATTAAAAATGGTAGGAAAAAGAAAAAGACTTCTTAAGTACCTAAAAGCAACTGATTATGAAAGATTCACTGCAATCGTTGCAGCTTTAGGAATCAGAGCTAAATAATTCCAAAAGGGGTAAATTGAGACAAATTTACTCCTTTTTTCTTTAACTACCGTTAATACATTCAAAATTTAAACTTAGCCTTACAATTATTAAAGTAGAATTTCACCATAAAATGAAGGAACTCTATGTTATTAACCAAAAAAAGTGAATACGCTTTATTATCTTTAGTCACTATTGCCAAAAGTGAACATCCTATTAATGTTGATGCATTATCAAAAGAATTAAATATATCACGATCGTTTTTAGCAAAAATCATGCAAGCTTTGAGCAAACAAGGAATTTTAGATTCATTCAAAGGGATCAATGGTGGATTTATGTTGGCTCGTCCAAGCGATCAAATCACTATTTTAGAAATAACAACAGCCGCTGAAGAAAAAGTTCCATCAGTATTTGAATGTTCACCTTCAATTCATAGTTGCCCTTCACAACTTGGAAATTGTTGTACCATTTGGCCTCTTCTTAATAATTTACAAGATAAAATAAATACATTTTTAAAAGACTTAACATTGAAAGATATTATGTAATATGAAATTGTTCCACTTATCACATACAGATTTAGACGGTTACGGATGCCAATTAATTAGCAAACAATACTTCCCAGAAGCTAAAATGTACAATGCCAATTATGGATTGGAAGTAAAATTAAGCCTTAAAATAATTCAAAAAGAGGTTTTAGCACATTTAGACGAAGAGATATTTATTCTTATTAGTGATCTGAATCTTAGCCTTGATGAATCAAAAGAGATGGATACCTTTGTCACAGAACAAAATAATAATGGTGCAAAGATAACACTGCAACTTCTTGATCACCATGCAACTGGAGAAAAATCAGCAAAAACTTATGAGTGGTATTATTTGGATGTATCACGATGTGCTACCAAGATCACGTATGATTATTTCAAAGAGCACTATGGGGTATGTGAAGTTGAGAGTTGGCTCAATCCTTTAGTAGATGCAATCAATGCCATTGATATATGGCTTGACGATCAAATAGAAAATTTTGAATTTGGTAAGGTACTTTTACGACTTATTAGTCAAGCCTATGAGATCAATGCTATTTTATTTTCTGATCTTAATAGAGATTATCGACTTTTTTTACTGGAAAAAGCAGCGCAATTTTTGGATAAAGAATATAGAAATATAGCACTGGATGATAATATCCACTCTATTAAAAAACAATATTTTATGAAACACTATAGTAATAATACTATTGACAATTTAAGTGCTCAATTCCTTGTGGACACTTTAGTATCATATAAAGAAGCCTTTACTGTAACTTTCAATGGTAGAAAAGGATTACTTACATTTAACCTTGGGTCGATCTCAATTCCAGCCAATGCATTTTTAAAAGCAAATACTGATTATGACTTTTTCATTGATGTTGGACGAAGAGGAAATGTTAGTTTACGAGCTGATGGAAAGATCAATGTAGGAACTATGGCTGCAAAACTAGCTAACGGCGGTGGTCATCCAAATGCAAGTGGTGGAAAGCTCAAAGACTTTACTGAAACGATCATTTATGATGATGTAAAATCTTATATCCAGAAAAAACTTGACAATCTAAAAATGTAATGAACCCAATTTATATTCTTAGCGATAAACAAATTGATGGGGTTCATAATCTTCCAATAATCCAAACGCAAACAGTTCAAAGTGATCTCGATCTCAATGGTTATGATGCTTTGATCTTCACATCAAAAAATGGCGTAATATCAACAAATCAACTCAATCCTTCATGGAAACAAATCCCCTCATATGCAATAGCTAATGCAACAGCCAAAGTGATAGAAAAATATGAAGGTAATGTAGTCTTTACTGGAAATAGTGGCCATGGAAATGAGTTAGCAAAAGAATTGATTCCATACTTGAAAAACAAAAAAGCACTCTATCTCAAAGGGGCTAAAACCGTTTCAAATCTTGTAGAAATATTGCAAGAAAATGGGATTGATTGTGATGCGATCACTGTGTATGAAACTTCTTGTAAATCTTATGAAAAAAATCAACAACCACAAAAAAATGGTGTGATCATTTTCTCTTCACCCTCAACTATTGAATGTTTTTTCAATAGTTTCACTTGGGATGAAAGTTATAAAGCTATTTGCATTGGTCATACCACTGCACAATACTTACCAAAAGATATCAAAGCATATATTCCCCATACAACATCTTTAGAGGCTTGTATCGCTCTAGCTAAGACTCTAAGTCCTTCAATTTAAACGAAATCAATAACGCAACACTCAACCAAAAGATTGTAAAACTATACAAAAAAGTATACGAAGTATATTGTAAAATCACTCCACCTAAAATAGAAAAAAAGATTCCTATAAATGTGATGTTTGATTGGAGTGCATTATAAATTGGACGTTTGTCTTCTGGAGCAATGATCAAGATCAAATTCCCTGAAGCCAATCGATTTCCATCCAAAGCGGTTCCTATAAAAAAGAATATCAAAGCATACATCCATAAAGTATTTGCCACAAAGGCAAAAGCGATACAAGCAATAAATGTAGCTAAAACAATATGTACAATGATCTTATTTCTACCATTTGAACTCAAACGTCCCCACAAAATATTACTCAACATTGATCCCACCATCTGAACGGTGATCAAAATACCAATTTCTGTACCACCTAGATCAATGGTTTGTTGTGCATCAAGGATAATAAATGGCAAAGAAAAGAGATAAGAAAATGCCAATAGAAAAGTTGCTATTTGTACTTGTAAGGTTTTGTCTTGCTTTAAAATCCCGAAAGCATTTTTCAAAAACATTCGAAATGATTTCTCTTTTTGAGTGACGTTGGTTTTTTCTGGTTCATCAACGGTAGCAAAAGCAAAAAATCCAAGTCCCATCAACACACTACTGGTCATAAACAATATCCCATAACTAAAGGGTGCTTCAAATTTTTCTAAAATAACTGCCGCTGCAGCCCCACTCAATATAGAAGCAAATGCTGCAAAAAATTGTCGTACCGCCATTGTCTTACCACGAAACTTATGGTCGAAGATTTTTGCCATGATCTCTCTGAAATAAATTTGTCCAAATCCTGCAGAAAAAGAGAATATAAACAACCCTACTCCAATAGCTAAAAGGGTTGCACTAGGATAATCTTCCCCAAACATCACAATAAAAAACCCTATAAAAAACCACGCTAAAAATCGTGCTAAGAATACTCGCCTTAGGTACTTTAATACTCTTGGATAGCCTTGTGCATAAAAAGCGGCATAGAGTTGCACCACAATCGCTCCTCCTCGTAAAAGGGCAGCATATAATCCAACTAAAATAGAGTTTCCTCCAAAGTGTGTAACGATCAAAGGTAAGATAGTATTAGCTTCAGCAATAGTGGTTCCAATAGCTATAAAAAAACCATGAAGAACATTTTTGATGTGATTGAGTTTAGAATTTATTTGAAATGACATTATACTCCCGTATTATTTTAGAATATTGATAATCCTGTTTTTGTTGTAAAGAGTTCAAGTGCTTTTGTTCCAATTAATGAATTTCCCCAAGAGTTTAATTCTGGTGAATATACACATATACTCATTTTCCCTGGAACAGTTGCAACTATTCCACCACCTACTCCACTTTTGCCTGGTAATCCAACATGAAAAGCAAAATCTCCTGAAGCATCATAATGTCCACAAGTAAGCATCAAAGCATTGATTCTTTTTGCTTGGGAAGCTGTGATGATGCTATTTTCAGTTATTGGATCAAATCCATGATTGGCTAAAAATAACATCGCTCGAGCCATATCTTTGGTACTTGCACTTATTGAACAGTTTTTAAAATAGCTTTGCAATACATCTTCAACATCATTGTCTAAATTGCCAAAACTTTTCATTAGACTTGCTAATGCTTGATTTCGATATTTGTGTTCAAGTTCAGATGTAAAAACATTATAATCACAAGCAATCTGTCCAGTTTTATCTGGATCGATAAGCTCTAAGATTTTCTCATAAACACTCTCTTTTGTTTGGAAATGACTCAAAAGTGCATCTGTGACTACAATAGCTCCTGCGTTGATAAATGGATTTCGTGGAATTCCATTTTCGTATTCCAATTGCACTAAAGAATTAAATGGGTTTCCTGAGGGCTCTTTCCCTACTTTTTTGTAAAGCTCTTTACCATAAATATCAATTGCTTGTGTAAAAGCAAACACTTTTGAGATACTTTGAATAGAAAATTTTTGCTCATGTGAGCCTACATGAAAAGAAGTTCCATCAAACATCTGCAAACTCATTGCAAAACTGTTTGGATCTACCTCACTTAAAGCTGGGATATATTGTGCTACTTTTCCTTGTCCAAAAAAAGGCTGAATCTGTTCTTTGATCTCTTCAAGTATAGGTTGATAATCTGTCATTTATTGTATCCGTGGTTTGTAGTTGTGACATTTTAGCATTTTTTAGATTCTATTCTAATCCATACTTTTGAAGATACAAGAAATATTCCTCTCTATCAATCTCTTTTGCACCAAGTGTTGCTAAATGTTCATTGTAGACTTGACAATCAATAAGTTTGATATCATTTTGCTCTGCTTGTTTGCATAGATGATAAAAAGCTACTTTTGAGGCATTTGGCACTGAAGAAAACATACTCTCACCACAAAAAATATCACCAATACGAAGACCATACAATCCCCCAACCAACTCTCCATCTAAATAGGTTTCTATTGAGTGAGCAAATCCCAATCGATGTAATTGGGTATAGGCATAGATGAAATCTTCACTGATCCATGTTTCATCTTCATGTTTTCTTTTAATAGTAGAACATGATTTGATTACCGCTTCAAAGTTTTCATTGCTTCGAATATCAAAGCCTTTATTTTTGATCACTCTTTTCAATGATTTGGTAAGTCTAAATTGATCTGGAAAAAGCACCATTCTTTTTTGTGGACTATACCAATGAATATAATTGTATTCATCGATAAACCAAGGAAAGATTCCCATTTTATACGCTGTGATGATTCTATTTGGATGAAAATCTCCACCCACAGCCACTAAATCATCATCCATCATCTCTAAAGTTGGAAAAATATGGGTATCATCATCTAAAAGATAAACTTTAAATTCTTCATCAAGTAATTTCATTGCAGTATAATACACTATAAGCATTAAAAAAGCCCCACTATTGCTAGTGAGGCTTTTTCTAGTTCGCGTATTTTAAAAGAAGGAATGACAAAATTTCCTTTTTCTTGATG
>JBNLDA010000046.1:0-13588 GCA_050304095.1 Arcobacteraceae bacterium
TAGTGAATTAGTCATAGAAAAGCATATTTATGGAGATGATTATAGATTTACAGTTATTAATGGAAAAATCATAAAGATAATGAAACGAATAGCTGGAGGTGTGATAGGTGATGGACAAAGTACTATAAAAGTCTTAATTGACAAATTACAAAAAACACCTCTATACAAAAAAAAGTTTATCAAATACAATAAACATCTCATAGAATTAGATGAGGAAGCATTAAGTCTACTTGCGGA
This sequence comes from Arcobacteraceae bacterium, assembly GCA_050304095.1. Taxonomy (GTDB): domain Bacteria; phylum Campylobacterota; class Campylobacteria; order Campylobacterales; family Arcobacteraceae; genus JAYEFX01. The sequence continues at coordinate 238 of JBNLDA010000046.1, forward strand.
AAAAGGTTATACACCAGATACGGTATTATTAAAAGATGAATATATTGCATTAAGGAGAAAAAACAACATATCTTCTGGTGCGTCAATTGATTTGATTGAACTTAATGAAGTACATCCAGATAATCTTTCTTTAGCAATAGAAGCAGCCAAAATATTTCAATTAGATATTGCAGGAATAGATATTATCTCTGAAGATATTACACAATCATGGATGACTAATAATACAGTGATTTGTGAAGTAAATTCTATACCAGAAATCGCCCATAGAGATCGTTTACATATATATGAAGATTTTATTTTAGATTATATGAAAAATGGTATTAGAATACCTGTATATTTACATATAGTCTCAACTGAGCAAATCAAAAACAAAAAGTTCTTTAAAGAATTATTGCACAATGATCATTATGAACATTTTTCATGTGGAAATAATGTTATAGTTAATAATAAAATTTATAGCAATAAAGCAAAAAATAGTTTTGATGCAGCTAAAGCTTTATTGATGAATAAATCTGTTGACAAAGCTTATTGTTTTGTTAGCATAGATCTTATTAGAAAAAATGGTTTACCTTTTGATAAATTTGAAGAAATAAATATTGATTATTTAGAACAAGATGTTCAAGATATTATTGATCAAGTTCAATACCATACAAATAATTTAAAATGTAAAAATAACACCATCCAAAACAATTAACGTAATCAAGGAAAATTATATTGTCAGTAACCGTATGTATGCTTGTAAAAAATGAAATTAACAATATACGGGAATGTTTAGATCCAATCATTAACGATGTAGATGAGATTTTGATTATGGACAATTATTCTACTGATGGAACCTATGAATTATTGATAGATCATTATGGTATTCAACCTTTCAGAGGAGAACTGAATCAAGAAAGATGTCTTAACAAAGCAGAATTAAGAAATAAACTATTTTCTCAAGTAAAAACTGATTGGATCATAGGTTTGGATGCGGATGAACGTATTAGAACTAATTCGATAAAAACATTTAAAGATAATGCCTGTGATACAAATACTTCAGGTTATTTTGCATTATGGCGTAATCATGTCAATAACCAGACTACATTTGATGATTATAAGCTTTTTATCTTTAAAAGAGATCTACGCGCACAAGGCTTGATTCATGATAATGTACAAACAAATATTCGTCAAAAAGGTCTACAAGCTCAATGGCTTGATGGTTTTAAAGTAGAGCATTATCCAGATCCTGCTAAACATGATTCAAAAATATATTTGTATAAAGAACGACTGCAATGTGCATTGAAAAAAAATGCAGAATGGATAAGGTATCATTGGTTTTTAGGATATATGTATTATCTTGACGGTAATTTTGATGATGCTATAAAACTTTTGGAGAAAGTAATTGTTTCTAAAAGTGAGTTATTTCCTGTTGAACAATTAAATAGTGCTATGGTGTTGGTAACCATATATGCAAAATTAAATCGTAGAGCCGAAATATTCAATACACTTGAAAAAAGCTTTGAACTTTTTAATAGATATCAAAATGATTTTGAAGTAAAAATTAATACGAGGATATTACCATGGCTTCATGAAGCAAAGAAAAGAATAACCAATAATGAACTACATTTAATTAAAATATATAAATTTGCCAAATGAAAAATTGGTGGGGATACGAAGAGAGGTGCTCCTCTCAGATACCTAAACACACCATAAAAAAAGGTTCCTTGCTGTATTCCTACCCTGGGGAGTTGCCTTTAGATACAATTGCAAAGGTCTAAGAGAAGCATTCAAGATAAAAGTTTTTATCCTCAATGCTTCACTTTTGAGGAATGCAATGTTACTTTAAAAACCTTTTAATTTCGCTTAAGTTTATCCCAAAAACTCTGCCAAAAATGGGATAGTAATAAAACTCAAGATCATACCAACTCCCATGCTCCCTAGTCCTAGTTGCTTATCCAATCCTGCTCGAACTGCGATGATTGTACCTAAAATCATTGGTGGCATAGCTGATTCTATGATTGCTACTTTGGCTGCAAGGTCAATTGGTATAAATTGTGAAGCAATCAAAAACAAACTAAATGGAATAGCCAATAACTTAATACCCACAGTTAAAAAGATAAGTCCACTTTTTCCTTTCATATCAGAAAGTGCAAACTTCATCCCTACTGCAAACACTACCAATGGAACCAAAATAGAACTCACTTTGATCATAAACATATCAATAAGTTCTGGAAAAGAAATAAGTTTACTCAATATTGCTATTACAAAAGCAATTAGAGGAGGAAATGTAATCATACTTTTTACAACTTTTTTGACTGAAAAACTGTCATTACCCCCAATTGAACATATGATTGGAGCAAAAATTGACATTAATAGCATCACAGCAATCTCATCATAAAAAATCGCTAATGATAGCCCAGCTTCTCCATAATAGGCTTGTACAAATGCAAATCCTAAAAAGGAAGTATTTCCAAAGGCTACAGACATGGCGATCATCGATGCTGAATTTTTATTAAGTCTAAAAATTTTAGCAGCTAAATAGCTATAAAATATACCCAAGGAAAATGCCAATAATCCCATTAAAACAATAATAAGTACAGATTCATCAAACTCTAGATAATGTATCTTATGTATAATAAAAATGGGAAAGACAAAATATAATACAAAATCAACCAGTGGTTCTGAAAGATCTTTTTTGAATAATTTAAAAAGGTATCCACTTAAAAATATAAGCAGTATTGGTAAAACTTCTATCATTTGTTAAAATTCTTATTCATAATATCGATGATCACTTTATCAGTAATTTGCATCCCTTGATTTGATAACTCTCCAATATATTGTAAAGTTTGTTCAATATCTTTGGCTATGATCCCATCTCCACCATGCAAATATTTTCCATGACTTGCTAATACATAAGCATCAAAGGCTGCGTAAATAGTTGTTGCTATTTTCATTGCACAAGAAGATTTTGCTCCATCACAAATGATCCCTGAAACATCTCCAAGTGTGTTGGCAATGGCATGAGTGGTCATCTCATAACTTTCATCAGTGATATAACACAAAGCTCCACTAAAAGCTGCAGCTGAACAAATCACTCCACAATAGGCTGATAATCTTCCTACATTTGTTTTGATATGAACCGTACAAAGATGAGAAAAAAATAAAGCTCGTATGAGTTTTTCCTCTTCTATATTTTGCATTTGAGCATATTTAATCAAAGCTAAAGAAGCCGCCATCCCTTGGTTTCCACTTCCACTGGTTGTCATCACTGGTAACGCACATCCGCTCATTCTAGCATCACTACCAGCAGCAGCAAAACTAGCTGCATGATTTCTAATATCATTCCCATAAAAGCCATTTTCTATATGCTCTAATATCACTTTTCCAATATTGACCCCATAATTACCACTTAACCCCTCATAAGCTATTTGAGAGTTGAGTGTGATAACTTGTTGCATTAGAGGTTTTATCTCATCCAGATCAATGACTTTAGCCATATCATAGATCATTTTTACAGTTAATTGTTCTCTTTGAGAATGGGGAGTATTAAATACTTTATCATGGCAAGGTTGAAGCAATACTACTTCCCCGTCTTTTTTTATTTGAGTGATATTGGTATGAAGATGTTTTACTTGAACACTGCAACAAGTATTTTCACTATGTAATTCTACTTCTATAAAAAGCTTTTCAGGGGTATCAACATGGACTACTTCAACTTTATGAGTATTCAAAAACTGTTGTACTTGAACCATTTGATCTTCAGTAATATTTGAAATTACCATCAAATCCTTTGAAGCATCTCCAAACATAAATCCCATAACTGCGGCCACCTCAATACCAATTCTTCCACCGCTATTTGGCACTACGACACTTTTTACATTTTTAATGATATTCCCTGAAGCATTAATGACAACTCTTGTCACTTCTTCATCAATAAATTCTTTTGCTTTGGCTGCAGTATATGATATAGCAATAGGCTCAGTACAACCTTGTGCAGGTACTACTTCTTCATACAATATGTTCAATACATTTTGTATCGTATCATCTGAGAATTGTGTCATTTTCTATGTAATGTATATGGATTACGTTGTGCCGTTGACATGATCAAACTATGTTGAATATTCACATGCTCTGGAGCGTTTAATACATAATAAATTAGATCAGATATATCTTTCGCTACCAATGGTTCATATCCTTCATAAACAGCATCAGATTTTTCTTTATCCCCTTTAAACCTCACATCAGAAAATTCAGTTTTCACTGCTCCTGGAGCAATATTTGATACTCTAATGTCTGTACCCACTAGATCGATATTCATCGCTTCGCTAAGAACATGCACTGCTGATTTAGTTGCACAATAAACATTACCACCTGGATAGGTCATGACTCCAGCAATACTACCCAGATTGATCACATGACCAGAATTATTTTTTCTCATGTGTGGTAAGATAATCTTGCTTACATATAATAACCCTTTAATATTTGTATCGATCATCGTTTCCCAATTTTCAAGATCACCTTGATCGATTGATTCAATTCCAAGAGCTAATCCTGCATTATTGATTAAAATATCTATGGTATGATTTTCTAAAATTAAATTGAGTTTTTTTTCTACAGATTTTCGATCTCTTACATCAAATGCTAATATTTCTATCTTGACATCATATTTAGCTAATTTTTTTTGCAATTCAAAAAGTTTATCTTCTCTTCTTCCAGTCAAGATCAAATTCACTTTCTTTTTCGCTAATTTTTTTGCACATGATGCTCCAATTCCTGAAGTTGCACCTGTAATTAAGGCTGTTTTATTTTTTAATCTATTCATTTTTGCTCCAATATCTTTTCAAATGCTTCTACAATTACAATTTTTTCTAATGATTTAATTTTTGATTCTAAACTTTGGGGAGTCTCCTCACCTAACACTTCAATTTGTTTTTGCAATACAATCGCACCCTCATCATAGTTTTGTGTTACTTTATGAACACTCACACCACTATATGGCTCTTTTGCTTCAATCACAGCTTCATGTACAAATCGACCATACATTCCAGCTCCACCAAATTTTGGTAATAAAGAGGGATGGGCATTAAACATTTTATTTTCAAATTTTTTAATGATCAATGGATCGATTTTTTTCATATATCCTGATAGAAATACAATCTGCGTATCATATTCTAAAAGTGTTTCAAGAATTTTTTGATCCACATGTGAGGGATCATAAAGTTTAGAATTAATGATAAAGTTTGGAATATTATTAGCTTTTGCCTTTTGTAAAACTAGTGCATCACTATTGTTACTGATCACAACAGAAATTGAAGCATCCAAAATGCCATTTTTACAAGCTTCATTAAGTGCATCAAAACCTGTTCCATTATGTGAAGCTAATATTCCTATTTTTACCATCTATCCTCTTTTTATAAAAAGGACATTGTACTATAAAAATAATCAAAGAAATCTAATGATTAGATTCTAATGTGACACACTTATTTCTACCAGTATCTTTAGCAATATAAAGTGCTTGATCGGCTCGTGCTATGGTATCAATAATTTTTTTATCACTGGAATAATCAATAGAGGTTATACCAATACTTACTGCAAAGGTTAATGATTTTTCTTCATCAATAAAAATTTCTATTTTTTGGCATCCTTGTCGAATTTTTTCTGCAGCTAATTGAGTGTCTGATAACGTAGTTTCTGGTAGTAAAATCATAAATTCTTCTCCACCTAATCGAACAATGATATCAGTAGGCCTTGTTAATTCAACCATTTTAGCCGTGAAGACCTTTAATGCTTTATCACCAATATTGTGTCCATAATTATCATTAATCTGCTTAAAGTGATCGAGGTCAAGTACCATAAGTGAAGCAATATCAGATTTACGTTGATGTTTATGAAAATATTTTTTATTGATCTCTTCTAAATACCTTCGATTAAAAACATTGGTCATTGGATCAATATTGATCAAATGATTTAATTTATGCTCTGCTTCTTCTCGTCTTTTGATCTCTTTTTTGAGTTTTTTATTCATATAAATATAATAAATCAAGGCAACAAAGAGAAAAATTGCAATATGAAATATCCACATAAGCATACTTGATGATGAACCAATGTTACCGTTTTCATCACTGTATGCACTACGAAAAATTTGGAATCCCATTGCATATGTAGCACCAAGACCTATTAGTATTAACCTCAAACCATCTCCAAATAATTAGTTTAATAATTATGAATTATAGCCAAAAATATGTAATTATCGTGTAAATTTAAGATTAAATTTTCAAATAATTTATTTTATTTTTTTAATTGTGCTCTTAATTGTTTATATCTTTTGATTTTTTCAGATGGCCAGTTATCATAATCAGGAACCTCTGCTAAAAGTTTTTCATCTTTATCTTTTTTGCATTCTACATATTCCCCTTTATCTATAAGGCGTTTAATAGCTTCTTTTTTAGCAGCTTTATCTTCTTGCGTACAATTTTCACTAGGAATTTTATAGGCTAATTCTTCATCTTTTGAAATCAAAGCCTCATATTCAACTTGTTTACAATCTCTATATATCTCATTATTGAATTGCTGTGATTCTAATTGAGTTTTATCACATAAAGGCATATTAGCCATTAATGTTGTAGCAGTAATTGCTCCAATCAATATTAATTTTGTCATACTATATCCTTTTATCAAAATTTATAGCATGATATATTAGCAGTGTAAGTTAAGTATTAGTTTTATAGATTATTGAATAGATTTTCACTATTGGTGAACTTTAGTGTTACTTTAGTACCAATTGATTTTTGGCTTGTTATAGAAACTTCTATATCATGAATTGCAGCTATTTTTTGCACTAACGACATACCTAGACCTGTTCCTCCTGTATGTTTAGCTCTACTGCTATCCGCTCTATAAAACTTTTCAAAAATATTTTTCAATGTTGCTTGTTCCATACCTATACCAAAATCCTCTATAACTACATAAGCTTGATTTGTTTCATTAAACAAAGTTATATTCACTTTTGAATTATCTTCAGAATAAAATATACTATTTTCTATAATGTTTTTAAATATGATCTTGATCAATGAGGGATTTCCAAGTTGTGAAAGTGGATCTTTAATTTCTAAATTCAATGTAATATGTTTTTTTGATGCCAAAACTTTTAGTTCTGTAACCACATCAGATAACACCTCATCAACATAAACGATCTCTTTATTGGTGAGTTCTTGAATATTTTCTACTTTAGCTAGCAATAGTAGATTTTCAACCATTCCTTGAATATTGAGTATCTCACTTAATACAACTTCCAAGGTGTGCTTATATTCATTGCTATCTCTTTTATCTCTTAAAGCAACTTCTACTTCTCCTCTTAATATTGTCAAAGGAGTTTTGAGCTCATGAGAAGCATCACTAGTGAATTGTGCTACTTGATTGTATGATGTTTCAAGCCTGTCCAAAAGCTGATTTATCTGAAGGGTGATTTGTCCAAGTTCATCATTAGGATTGTGCACCGTCACTCTTTGTGAAAGGTTTTTTGCCTTGATAGAACTGATTTGATCCAAAAGTAATTCTATTGGCCTAAAAGTTCTTCCAATCAATAAATTTCCAAGCACCACAGATACAAGTAAAAATACAGGAACAATAAAGATCAAAATGTATTTTAAATTCGGAAAAATTTCTGAAAGCTTTTGAGGCTTGGTTGCTACTTCAATAATCACGTTCTCTTTATCTAATTCAAATTTTAGTAATGAGATCAATCTTTCATTAATTGTTTCAAAATATATGTGTTCATTTTTTAAAGAATTTAAAAAAGATTTTTGAAATACTATATCTTGAGGAAAATCAGCAGTTGCACTTACATTAGCATTAGTTGTCACTCGTATATATAGGGGTTTGATTTGAAACTCTTCAATCTCTTTATTTAATGAAAATTTATACGCTCCACCATCATGATCGAGCATATCATCTTTGATATCAAGAATAATCACTTTGAGATTTGTTTCAAGCTTATTTCGTACTGATTCATTCAGCATATGTATTAAAAGAAAAGTAAATAATCCAAAAAGAATTATTTGAATCAACAAATAATAGAAAAAAAGTTTTGATTTTAAAGAGAATTGTTTATTCTGATTCATCACTAATAGTAAATCCCATACCACGAATGGTTTTAATAAGTTTCAAATCAAAATCTTTATCAATCTTATTTCGAAGCCTATAAATGTAAACGTTAACAACATTACTCATACTTGATTCATTAATATCGCTCATAGCATCAGTAATCATAGATTCTGATAATACTTGTCCTTTATGTCGAATCATATATTCCAAGAGAGAAAATTCTTTTGCAGTGAGTTTAATGGAATGATCATTTCTAGTCACTTGTTTTGTCAATAGATTCATTGATAAATCTGCAATTGTAAGATTCACACTACTTGTTGAAGTTTGTCGTAATTGCACTCGGATACGAGCAAGAAGTTCTGCAAAAGAAAAAGGTTTAGCAATATAATCATTCGCCCCTTCATTCAGTCCTACAATTTTATCATCAATACTATCTTTTGCACTTAAAATGATGATTGGGGTATCATTATTTTGTCCACGAATGAGTTTACAAAAAGAGATTCCATCAATATTTGGCAACATAATATCCAATAAAATTAGATCATATTGATTTACTCCAGCTAAATACAATGCTTCATCACCAGTATGACTAATATCAACACTATAGCCCTCTTCTGTGAGACCTTTTTTTAAAAAATTGGTAATTTTGATATCATCTTCTACAATTAAAAACTTCATAAATGTTACTCCACTCAAAATTGTACCTTATTGAAGTTGAATTACAGTTATTTCTGCTTGAGTCAAAAAACGATATTTGATCCCCCAGCTACCAAGTCCACTATTCACATAAATAGCGGTGTTTTTAACTTTATGCAATCCATTGATAAAAGGTTGAAACAATCGAACAAAATATTGAAAAGGTGCGATTTGTCCTCCATGGGTATGCCCACATAAAAACAGTGTCGCATCAGTTTGCAAAGCATAAGTATAATCCTTTGGCTGATGTGCTAAACAAATGTTTGACAGATTATAGTTTTGAATCCTCTGTACTAGATCTTGAGCATCTCGTTTGACCTTGAAAAATTTTGAAAAACGATCACTCAAACCCCATAAAAGATAAGGGTGGTCTTTGAAATATAAAACTTCATATGCATTATCCAAACATACGATATTTGTATCTGCAAAAATTTGTTTTAATCCTTCATATCCATACACAAGATCATGGTTACCACTAATAAAATATGTTGGTTTTGATATATTTTTCAAAATCTCTAACTTCTCTTTTATTGATACAACTTTTGTATCAATGATATCTCCAGTGAGTGCAACAAAATCAATATTTTGGGCATTCACTACCTCTACTAAATATTCTAACTCTTGCTTTGAAGTATTTTTATCTATGTGTAGATCACTGATATGTAGAATTCTTAAACCACTGAGAGTTTTTGAATCCTGTTCAAAAAATATCTCTTGTGGTTCTATACAAAATGAACTTTTAGTTAAATATTGTTTCAATCTCTTTGGTGTCTTTGACATATTCTATCTTTACAATTTTATTCTCTTGTGTTTTCAAAACAGTCAATGCATTTTCTTGTTTTGGAAAAATATCTTTTTCTTCATACAATAGCAAAAGTGAATAAGAATATTTTTTCATCTTAGGCAAGGCAAAAAGATTCGTTACAAATGATGGCATCGTATGAATATCAGAGATAAACAATGCTTTATTGCTAGTCAAAAAAGTACTTGGTTGCTCTTTCAAATAATCATTGAGCATCACCGCCATATCTTTTTCAAAAGCAATCACAATTGTTTTATAATCTTTACTATTCACTTGATGCACTGCATCAAATTGATCAGGCAAACTAAATGAAAGGATCGTATCACCAACCTCTAATGGTTTACTCAATGCTAAACTTATCATTAGCATTGAGATTACTATAGATTTGATCATAAGTTAGCCTTTGAGTTTGAGTGAAACCGTAATATCGATTTGATCTCTTACTGTTAAAAATAGCAATGTAACTGGTTTTATTCCATATTCAGTAGATAAAATACTAAAGGTACTCTCTAAAGAAAGTGTTCCATCTTCATTTGTTTTGATATCTGCATTTACATTCACAGGTTTGGTCACACCATGTAACGTAAATTCACCATTAAGTTGGTAACCATTTTCTGTTTTTACTGCACTATTGATTTTATAAGCAATTTTTGGAAACTGTTTTACTTCAATCGCTTCATACATATGCTCATCTCTATCACTATTATCACTCACTAATTCACCACTATTGATTGAAACTGTTCCATTTATTGATTCAATTGAATCATCCATCATAAGTTTAGCATCAATCTTTTTTGTTGCTGGATCAATCGTTGAATCTCCAAAAACCTCAGTATGTGCTTTGATGTTCCCATCCACTAAAACCAATTGTCCTGCAAATAAATTTGCACCTAATGCTACTATAAATAAAATCTTCTTAACCATGAGAAGCCTCCTTTGAAATAATTCGTAATTGTTTTGCAACCATAATAAAAAATGTTGCAGTTAATACCAACGGCATATAAATGACTATCTCTTCTAATGCCACCATAAGACCAAGACCAGATGCACCCCATCCTATAAAGATCATATAAATCCCTAATTTTTTAAGTGATTTTTCCCTTCGTAATGTTTGTAGAATCTCGACATTATAATAAGAGATCACAAATGGATACACGATACTTAAAAGCAATGGTTCTCTTATAAAATAAAGCAAATATGAGAATGCAAACAATACAAGGATCAAAACGGGTCTTTCCTCCTGATCTAACTTCACAGTAAATGCAGCCACTACCCCTAAAATATGAAATAAAGCTATCTCCCAAGTAAATCCTCCTCTCCAAATTGGTATCATAATATCTCGTGAAAGTGTTTCAAACAATGTTGAATCTAAAAACACCCACAATACCATTAACCATAATGGATAACTACCCAATTGCTCGCTCACTTTCAGTTTTTTCGTTTTATTTGGTAAATTAAAAAATGCAAATATGGCAACAATAGTTAATCCTAAAGCCAAAATTGTTCTTCCTGCTGGATCAGTATTAAATAGTAAAGTTCCAACTGTGTATGAAATTGATAAAGCCAAAATCAAATCTAAACTACTCGCATTTTTTAAAGAACTAATGACTAATGGAGCCATTCCACCAACGGCAATTCCAAGTAAAAATAGATGTATTGGTTGTAGATTTGGATAGAACATTGTCATCAAAAATTGCAATGATAACAATCCATATACTTTATATTGGTGATTTGTTTTTATTACTGTACTTAAATATGATCCAATCACTCCACCAACCGGTAGATATCCAATTTGAAAAAGATCTGAATTAAAAAGTTCTACAATTCCAGTTTGAGCTACCAATAGATAGTAACACAATTCAAAAGATACAAAAATCACTAAAGCAAAATTAGGCATATTTCACCTCCTTATTATAAAAATAGATCAAATAAATTGATCCATACACAAAATCAAATCCAAAGATAATCAATGCTTCGATCCCAAGTTTCTCAGAAAGAAACAATGATAAGAACACAGAACTTACTAAAAATCTCACTATTACTGTTAATTGAGTTAGTTTTTCACTCAACTCTTGATTTGTTAACGCTAGATAATGGATGATTCCAGTGGTAGCTACAAAAGCAAAAACCACATATTCATAACGCCCATCAAAACTAAATCCTAACAATGGGTATAAAAAACTTGCACCCAAAAAGAGTAATAATCCACCAAATCCATCATTCAGGATTCCTACTAAATTATAAATTTGTAATTGAGTATAATTTTTTAATGAAAATGAAATAAAAAACCATAAACTTGAAAGTGCCACGAAACCAAATAACGTTCTTAATATCCACAATGGTTCGATAGAAAAGTTCATTAGCCCAGCTTGTACAAAACCTGAGATTGAAAGCACCACTAAAATTCCAACCAGACCTACTAAATATGTAGTTGTAAACTTGTTATTTTGCAATTGTGGAATCATTTTTCCAAACATACTTAGTGTCATAAACAATACGGCAACTCCCATTGCAATATGAGCATGTGCTACAATCAAATCATTTCTATGAAATATCCATCGAATTGACTCTATAAATAAAATATTTCCTTCAATATCTACAAATAGATATGCCACTATTGAAACCAATAACAATCTCTTACTATTTTTTTCGATATTAGCATCACGATACCATCTATAAAGTAATGGAATATAAAGTAGAGTTAGCCATTGAAAGAACCATTCTTGTCCATAGGTTAATGGTCCAATAAAGCTTCTATGTAAGACTGAAAGGATATAAAATACCAGCGGAATAATCCAAAAAATATGCCAACGAGCAGTGAATTCACCCTTATCTAAATATTTAATAATCAAATAATAAATTGGAATCAATGCAAAGCTCATCCCTAAAGTATTATCTCCATGAGGACCTGTAACTGTTGCTTCAACTTGTCCTACTACTGGATTCATTAAAAACAATAATGCAAAAGGGGCAATGACTACAATGGAAAAACTCACTTTGATCCACAACGGTTTTACGGTGTAGAGTTGTATATATCTGTAAAGAGCTAGAATATAAAACAATCCAGCAAACGCTAAAATCCCATTTAAACTATAATGAAAATCATAAAATGCTAATCCTCTTCGAATTCCAAGTAAAAGTGAGATCATCATTACAATCAAAAACACATACCAAAAATAAGTATAGAGTTCTAAATATCGCATTGCTTTGTGATCATATCCTATATCTTTTGATATCAATAAAAAAGGCAAGTACGACATCATCAATGGAATAAAACCATACAACATCAATGAAATATGAATTGATCGAATATTTTGAGGGTCTAGTACCGTTGAATTGATACTATATCCTAAAAGGTTCACTGAATAGATCAGACCAAACACTATGCCCAAAGCAAAAAATGATAATGAAAAATAGAAATGTTTTTTAATTATGGATTGAAATTGTTCCATCTTGTACCTCGTAAATTTTATCTGCCATTTGAGCTAATTTTGCATCATGAGTAGCAACCACAATAGTGATGTTTTGACTTGACAATTCTTTTAATAGCTCAAATACTTTTTGTGAATTTTTTGAATCCAAATTTCCTGTTGGCTCATCTGCAAAAATGATCTTTGGTTGATTTGCCAATGCTCTAGCAATGGCAGCGCGTTGTCTCTGACCTCCAGAAATTTCATTTGGATATTTGTGTTGAATATTTTCAATTTCTAAATAATGTAATAGTGTTTTAATTTTTTCACTGTTGTGTTTATCTGTTGCTAATTCAAT
>JBNLDA010000047.1:0-13508 GCA_050304095.1 Arcobacteraceae bacterium
ATAGCATGCGAATGACCAGTTAAAAGCATATTTGATCCAACAATCACAGAGATTGTCCCAATAGTTGCAAATACCCTTCTAATATTTTGTTTATTTTTGAGTAAGTTTTGATTAATTGCTAAAATTACAAAACCAAATGCAGTAAATACCACTGATACTCCAAGAATAAACATCAAAATAAGCAACCAATCAACACTTTGTGCTTCGATCACACCTAATGTTATTAACATTCCTCTTACACCTCCAATACCCATTAATGCACCTATTGCAAATGCACTTGCAGTGTTTTGATCTTTGTGAGAGTGTTCTTTTCCATACCAAATATGGATATGTTCTTTTCCTTCATGGATGTGGGTTTTTAGCTGAATACGATCTGTAAAGACCATAAACAAAATGAAAAGCCCCATACCTAGGATCACTGATGAACTGATTGTATCACCATATCCCATGAGATGTTCATCAATATGATAAGTTTGAAGAAGTTTAGCAAAGATAAATAGCATCACTCCATGACCAATTGCAAATGCTATTGTGATTGCTAATGTTTTCTTTTTTGACTTACCAATTGAAAAATCTGCAATGGCAGTTAGATGATCAGGACCAAATGCATGTAAGATCCCATACCAAAATATTAAAAGTAATCCTAAGTTTTCCAACTTTCATCCTTATTAATGAATAACTATTCAATATTATAAAGATTTATATTAAATTTATCTTGAAATTTATATTTTCTACTATATTTTTGGAACCTATTATGTTATAATCTTATATGAATTGTCCATATTGCCAACATCATAAGTATTATATACTCCAAACTGATCAATACAAATGTACGAAATGTAAAAGAAAATACAGTCCGAAAAAGATTGAACTCAAACAAAATTTGATAAGTGCATTTTGCAAAGATCAAACTGTACTCCATACTTCACAATATCTCAATTTATCTCATATCACTGTACAAAAATATTTCTCACAATTTCGATCTTCTCTAATTTCATTTTTAGAAGAACAATATGAAAGATTTGATACGCAAGAATATGATGAATATGTTTATCTAGAAAGATCAAAGGCTAAAGTAAAGGAAAATATTTTTGATGCACATAATTTTTTAACATTCCAATATAATGACACTCAAGTTTATAATCTTCTAATGCCCGATCTCAACCGCTATAAAGAACAGTTTTTAGATGATGAAGCCCAAACAGTTTATTTTAAAGAATTCTCAAAATTCATGCTTTATAATCGTATTGCCAAAACACAGAAAAAAGATAATACAATTGTGCAGTTTTGGGAGTATTTTGAAAACTTTATTTTAAAATATAAAGGGATCAAGAGAGAGAATTTCTTTTCATATCTCAAAGAGTGTGAATTTAAATTCAACTATAAATATGAAGAGAGAATCAAAATTCTCTCTTCCTTAAATAATTTACGCCAAACCTCTTAACATTCCATAAAAATACATTGGTTCTAATATATAAACTTTCATGATCCACCACATCCATCTCTCTTGGGCTGGATCAATTCCTGGAATAGTTGGAACCGGCTTTAAATCATAATCAAATTCAGCCAACATCACTTTTCCATATCTAGTTACAATTGGACACACAGTATATCCATTAAAACTTTTACTTGGTTCACGTCCTGCCATTACATCTAGCATATTTTGTACCAAAATTGGTGCTTGTTTTCTAACACTTCCTCCTGTTTTACAAATAGGAATACCAGCAGCATCTCCAAGTGAAAAGATATTTGGATAATCTAAATGTTGTAAAGTATGTTTATCAACTTTGATCAATCCTAACTCTTGTACACTTCCTCTATCCCATGCTACTTTTGATCCATGTAA
The DNA here is from genome assembly GCA_050304095.1 of Arcobacteraceae bacterium. Taxonomy (GTDB): domain Bacteria; phylum Campylobacterota; class Campylobacteria; order Campylobacterales; family Arcobacteraceae; genus JAYEFX01. The sequence continues at coordinate 1,847 of JBNLDA010000047.1, forward strand.
AAATTTTGGTGCACTCATTGGAGGTGGGATATGAATAAAATCATATGGTTTAGTAATAAATTTTTCATCTTTAATTTGCGTATATTCTTCAAGATCTTCATCCCAAGGACCCTTTACCATAGTATATGTACTAAATGTTGCTTCTTTTTTATCTGGATCGATCTTTACTAAATTGTGTGACAATTGATAATTGATATCTCGATCTTGAAAATGCCCTTCAATTGCTTTTTCAAAAATTGGTACACTAAAAAGTTTTTTACTATCTGGTAAAAATGTTATATTAGCTTTATCTCGAGTACCTTGCTTTCTTAAAAAGTCATCTAATAGATAAAGTATTTTTTTAGGCGCACCACCACATTTAATTGGAGTATTTGGATGAGTAAAAAGTGCTTCTCCTCCAGTTTTTGCAAATTGGTTAAAGGCTTGCCATGTTTCTTGAGCACCATCTAACGTATAAATAGTATGAATTCCATTTTGACCAACTATATCAGGTGACAAGCCTTCGATTTTTTCCCAATCATATTGTAATCCTGGACAAATCACTAAATAATCATACGATAAGACTTTTCCATTTTCCAAATAAACTTTTTGAGCATCTGGGTCAATATCAGAAGCTTTAGTTTGCTCCCATGTAGTTGTGTCAGTAATATATTCTTGTGTAGTTCTTATTAGTTTTTCAGCTTCAACTATTCCTCCACCTACAAGTGTATGACCTGCTTGATATACATGCTTTGCACTTGGCTCAATAATTGTAATATCTGGATTATCCATCGCTCGGTCAAGTCTTGCAGCTACTGTAAGACCACCTGCTCCACCACCAATGATTACTATTTTTGCATTTGACTTCACTGATGAAGCTTTTACCTCTGTAGCACTAAGTAATGTAGGAGCTAAACCTAATGCACTTAATTGTTTTAAGGCATCCCTTCGACTTAGATTTTTCATAAAATCTGGTTCTTCTAATAAGGTTGACATCGTAAATCCTTTATAAATGAATGAGTATTCATTCTTTAAGTTAATTGTTGTATAATTTTGATAAGAAAACAATAAAACAAACCATAATTTTCAGAAAAAAGGAGTCAATTATGAGAAGTTTTTCAAAAATCATGAAGTTGATCATAACTTCATTGTTCATTCTTGGTGGAATTTGTTTGCTCAATGCAAACAATCTTGAAGAGTTTAATGCTCAAGCTTCCCAAAAAGTGAAGGAACTTGTAACTAAACACAAGTTAGATGTAGTTGATTATGATTATGTGCTTAAAGCAATAGGTGATGGTACGAGAAAAAATGCAAACTCTATTATAATAGATGCAAGACCATTAAAAAAATATCAGATTGCGCATATCCCAAGTTCAATTGCAATTCCTGATACAAAATTTGATAATCTGTATGCTGGTTTACTTTCAAAAGTAGATAAAGTTAAAGAGCTTATCATCTATTGTGGTGGATATAGTTGCACAAAATCGCCTCAAGTTGCAGTGATGCTTATGCAAAAAGGGCATACAAATATAAAAGTATATGCTGCAGGACTTCCTCAATGGCAAAAAAAGAATTATGTAGAAATTGACACCAATGTAGCTAATGCCTTATTTGAAAATAAAACTGCACTATTTATTGATGCTAGACCTTATGGAAAATTTGCAGGAAGTACAATTATTGGTTCATTAGGTGTTCCAGATACAAAATTTGATAACTATGCTCAATTTATGCCACATGACAAAAACGCCATGATCGTTACATTTTGCGGTGGGTATGATTGTCACAAATCACATTCAGTAGCCAATAAATTAGTTACAATGGGATATACCAATGTCAAAGTGTATGCTGCAGGATTTCCAGAATGGAAAAAAGAGAAATTACCTATCACTGGAGCTAATACAGTTGTAGCAAAAGCAGCAAAATCAACCAATGGAGGAATGAGTGATAGTGGAGTATTGAAAAAAGGAGCAGACACTGGAACTGTTGATGGAGAATGGTTTGTACAAAATTATAAAACATTACCAAAATCAGTTACATTAGTTGATGTGAGAGATCCAAAAGATTTTAAAAATGGACATATCGCTGGATCAGTTAATATTCATGCAGAAAAAATGAAACCACAACAACTTTTGGATGCAATCCCAAAAGAAGGAGATGTGATTTTCCTTTGTGGAACTGGTACACGAGCAATGGAAGCTAGAGGTTTTTTAGATGAAGATCTAAAATATAAAGGGATCAATAGAATTTGGTATTTTGATGCAAATATTCAATGTGATAAAAACAACGAATGTAAAATCGAACCTAATGAGCCAATAGGTATCTAAACACTTGCCCAACTGCAATTCCAGAATCATTTACTGGAATTGCCTGGTTGGTATAACATCTCTTCTCAATACTATTCAATATCTTTTCAAGCAATGTTTTATTTTGAAAAACCCCACCAGTAAGTATCACTTCATATTGATGTTTTGAAGCAATATCAAGAACTATCTTTACTAAAGTATTGATAAGCATTGTAGGCAATAAAGTCAAGTCGTAATCTTGAAATAAAATATTCTCCACTATTTTAATATCGATCACCTCATCAATGATCTCATATTCAAAACATAGATCATTTTCTTGGTCAAATGCATTTTCACACAATAATCCACTTTGCCCTTCATAACTAATCACTTGTATCAAATCAGAAAAAGAAGCAATCGCATCAAAGAGTCTTCCAACAGAAGTTGTTTCAAAACAATTGATATTTTTTTGGTAACTTTGATGAAGAATTGAGAGTTCACTGGAACTAAAACTTTTTATTAGCGGTAGATCAAGTTTTATAATTTGCTCATAATCAAGAGTATCAAATAACATTGCTAGTGCAATACGTCTTGGCTCTTTTATTGCTTTTGTTCCACCAAGTAATTTTATTGGTTTAAATTTATAAACTCTTTCATCATTGATAAATATATCGCCACCCCATAAAGTTCCATCAAGTCCATACCCAGTACCATCAAAAGAAAAACCAATATAAGGTTTATCTTGTAAATTATGTTCTGCTTTCACTGCATAAATATGTGCTAAATGATGTTGCACTTCATACAATGGTTTCTCTTGCATTTTAGCCCATTTTGTTGATTCGTAATTTGGATGCATATCATGTACGATAACTTCTGGTTCAAAATCATAAAATCGTTTAAATGTTTGAATCGTTCGCTCAAAATATTCAAAAGAGATCATTGAATTCAAATCTCCTATATAGGGACTTAATATTAAATTATCTTCAAAAGCTAAAGCAATAGTACTTTTAGAGTTTGCTCCAACCGCTAAAATATTTTTATTAACTTTAAACGGTAAATGTAACACTTTTGGAGCATACCCTCTAGCTAGTCTTAATATTTGTAATTGACCATTAACTACTTGCACCACACTATCATCAATGGCATTGACAACATCTCGATTGTGATCCAATACATGATCTATAAAAGGTAATTTTTCTTTCAATAGTTTAGAATCAACAATGATTGGTTCATCACCTAAATTGGCACTTGTTGCAATAATTGGATGATCTAAAAATTCAAACAATAAAATATGCAAAGGCGTATATGGTAAAAAACATCCAATTTTATTGATCCCCATAGCCACGTTGTCTGATATATTTGTTTTGTTGTGATTTTTATCCAATAAAACTATCGGTGACTCTTTGGATAAAAGTATCTCTTTTTCTTTATCACTCATAGTTGCAAATTGTTTTATTTGATCTATATCTTTACACATCAATGCAAATGGTTTATGGGGACGATTTTTAAAAGAGCGCAATTTATCTATCACTGCATCATTAGTAGCATCACAAATAATATGAAAGCCCCCTATTCCCTTTACTGCTACTATATGCCCATCTTTAATATATTGTGCTGTTTGTTGTATCATATCAATTTGTGTAAGCTCTTCATGTCCTAATAACTGAAGTTTTGGACCACATTCATTACAAGAAATTGGTTGAGCATGATAGCGTCTATTGAGGGGGTCTGTATATTCTTTTGAGCAAGATTCACACATGGTAAATTCATTCATAGAGGTATTACATCTGTCATAAGGAACTGTTTTAATGATGCTGTATCGAGGACCACAGTTAGTGCAATTTACGGCAAAATAGTTTTTGTATTTTTCTTTCGTTTTTAGTTCAATTATACAATTATCACATACTTTGATATCAGGACTGACTAATGTGGTTTTAGTCTGAGTTGCATCTGTTTGTACTATCTCAAAACTATTGCATTTTTGAATTGGAATTGGATGTTTTTCTAAAGAATCCACATGCGCTAAAGGTGGCAAATAAGAATAAAAGTCTTCATCAAAAAACTCTAAGTCTTCAATCAACCCTTGAACTTCTATGTGTACTCCATCAGAACTATTATTTACAAATCCGGTGAGATTGTGTTTAGTTGCTAGTTGATAAATAAAGGGTCGAAAACCAACCCCTTGTACAATCCCATTTATTTTATATGCATATCGAATCATGTTTGTATTATTAAATAAATATCATTAAGTTCTTGTGAAACCTATAATTTGTTTATACTTCTATAACGATTTTCTAAACAAGACCAAGTTTACAAGATTTATTACTATTTATAATTCTCTTTCATTAGTTTAATGGTCAACATATCTATATCACTTCCTCTATCTTCTAAATGCTCTAAGATCATTTCAAATCTCTCTTTTGGAAGATGTTGTCCTAGCTTTATTTTTCCACTTATATTATCTATATCAAATCTAAACACCTCAGTAGCATTTATCATTTTTTTATATATTTCATCATTTAAAGATATATACTTCCCTTCAGGTTGTAGTTTTTGCATCAAAAGCTGTAAAGCATTTGCCTTCTCATCATAATCTTCTATTATAGTGATCTTTCCCTCAGCAAAAACCGATTTAAAAAAATGCGTAGCAGGACAAGCGGTGTTATCTTTAGAACTAAAATAAGACTGTATCATAGAATATGGCTCTACCAAACTAAAAGAGGCAAAAGAGTTTGCTAAAATTATATCTTTTTTCTTTCCCTTTTTTGCTCCATGAAAATATATTGAATCATCGTGATATACAAAATTAACTGGCACACTATATGGTTTATTGTCATTACAAAGTGCAAAAGTGCAGTATTCACTACTATCTAAAATATCTTCAATAAGTTGTTTATCTTTTATCTCAAATTCACTTCTTCTCATGTTCCCCTACTATTTGATTCGTCGTTGCAAATCTTCTTTATAAGCATCTGCCAAAGAATCAATTGCAAGGATTTTATATATAATGTCTTTTTCAAGTGGTGGTTTATGCAAGTAGCTACTAAGCTGTTTAATAGAAAATTCACTACTACGATCTTCTAAAATCATAGAATCATTGATATCCATCATTCCACCTTGTAAGACCTTTACATACCAGCCTGTTGCATTGTTTTTGACTATATATCTACTGACATCTTTTCCAAACAATGCTCCAATCTTCCAGCAAGGCTGTCTTGGTTGTGTTACTTGTAGTTTTATATCACCAATACTATAAATATCTCCGACAAAAATATCATTTTCGTCCCAATTATTTATTAAGATATTACATCCCATTGCAAGTTTATCCATAGTGAAATTTTCAAAGTGTTTGGTTGAGCCTATGTGAATTGCTTTGTCTATTCCACCGTGAAATCGTTTATCAACTTGAACATCACCAGCAATGCCTAATTCATCAATCTCTACAAAGTTGAAGAACTGATCCTTTTTGTATGCACTTTCAAATTGATTGTCACCTTCACCGTAAGCTTGACTTTTACCTAATGCGATGCTATGTATATTTGTTTGCATGAGTCTACCTTTCTGAGATTATTTTATAAGCTTATGAAATCATAATTTACCTAGATAAAGAGATACCAAATCCAATTCGACTGATATTTTTATCATAATCGATTAAACTATCCCCATATCCATTTGACAATTGTAAATATCCAAAGGTACTTTTTGTGCCTGGAAGTGGAAACATCCAATCTGCTTCTATAAAACCTTTGTTATCATTGAGTCTAAAATTGTTTCGCAACAATACTTTAAAAGTATGCTCCCCATATACATAATAAAGATTCAAATCACCATATCCTAGATATTTTTGAATATCAGGATTATCATCTTCACTTCTGCTTTCTGGAATTCTATACCACACTCGAGGTACTACAAATAGATTATCAAATTGGTAATACCCTTCTAAATAAACTCTATTCCATGATCTTGAATCATCTCCATGCCGCCCATTTGATTCATGCAAAAAACCAACCTTATAAGCTTTTAGTGGAGAATTATCATGATCATGAAAAGGAGCTATCATATACACTTCTGGCTGATAATTTGTTTCTCTAAAAGGAGCTGAGTCTTCATATAATTGCCACCAAGAGGTTTGGGTATATCCAAAATTAAATGTTTCATTCAATCCCAATAGATTATAAGTGATTGGTCTTTTTACACTGATTTGAAATTTTGTTTCATTTTGTTTTCTATCTGCTTTTGGTTTAGTGTCATGGCTAATTGGTAAAAAGTAATTCTCTTTATATGGATAAAGATCAAAAGCTGAAGACAACGCTTGTTCAATAGTACTATTGGCTTTTGGGTCTTCTACTTGTTTAAAAGCGTTTTTAATATGATCAATTCCACTTTTGACAATATTTTCTTCTTTTTTTTCACTAGTTTTCACTGTTGTTTCAACTATATTTTTTTCAATTTGTTGATCTTTGAGTACAAGTTTTTTATATAGTAGCATCGCTTCTTTGTATTGACCAGCCTCTTCTAGTTTTTGAGCTTGAATCAATAAATCCTCACTAGCAAATACCCATAAGTTTAAAAGTAAAATAATTAAAATAGATTGTTTCATACGTTTATTGTAGTGCGAGTATACTTAAAAAGTGTTACTCTTATTGGATTAATCCATCTTCTTTGTTTAGGTTTTGACGCATCGTTTCTCTGACATAATCCATACCATTGTAAAACTCTTTCATCATCAAAGAAAAAAGATATTTTCCTTTTGTGTTGATTTGACCTTTTTCATCATAAATTCCAATGAGTTTTAAATAACTATCCTCAAGCCACAAATGTTCTTGAGAGGGTTGCAACCCAAAGAGTTCAATCATCATACGGTATTGCTTGATGGCTCTTTTAGGAAATGTAGTACTATGAGTGATTGGTAATTGACCTTTTAAAATAAGTTCTTGATATTTTGGCAGTGAAAAAGTATTTGCATACAAGGTGTCACCTATAAAACTAAAAGCACCACTTCCAATACCTATATATTCACTTCTTTCAATTACATATTCATCAATAATATGTGTAGAATTTAATGACCAAGCCCAAGAGGATCGTTGAATGTATTCTCCACTCATACGCTCAACAATGTTTTTGTAGAGTTCTTCCTCTTTTTGATCACTCAGTGCTCCCCATTTTGAAGTAAGTGTTTGTTTAATTCCAGGTGCATACATTAGCGGGTAAAAAGTCACTTGTGAAGGTTTAAGTTCAAGTATTTTATCTATATCTTGATGCAGTTCTTCTTTTGTTTGCTCTGGATAATTAAATATGATATCAATATTTACAATTGGATAATCATTTAAAATCGCTTTCACTTTTTCATATTGTTCATCACTTGATCCAAATTTATGATATCTGCCTATTTGTTTTAAATACTGATCATTAAATGTTTGAATTCCTACTGAGATACGATCTATTTTCTTTTTAAGATCAAAATCATCCATATCCTGTAAATGTGTTGGGGTACTTTCACATGATATCTCTTTAATATCAAATAGTGACTTTGCTAGATCGATAGTTTGAGATAGTTGTTTTGGCATGATAGTGGTTGTACCGCCACCAAAATAGATTGAATCAAATTTGTATCCCAAAGTATGGATCATTTTCATCTCTTGATGCAACAGATCAAAATAGTTTTGTGCACTTTGTTCATGAAATTTAAATTTATGAAAAGAGCAATAGGGACATAATGTTGTACAAAAAGGAACATGAATATAAAGCAAACGAGGATTTTCATCCTTTGCTTCACAAAGGACTTTATTAGTTGGATACAGATGCAAAAAACGTTTTACCGCTTTTTGCATAATCCATGAAACAATTTTTGATGAAATATTTATCTTAGATATCCAATGCATACATCTTACTAAAGAATGGATTACTTAACTGAAATTTACTTAATATTCTACTATACAATACAGAGTTACTAAACATATTTCCCATCATAATAAATTGTTCTATTTTAAATTTTGTTTTAAGTTGATTCATCACAGTGATACTCATATCAGCTAACGCTTCAAAAATTGAGTATGCTATATAATGATCTTGGGCTCCTGCAAGTTTAAAGCTCATGATTGAACCAATAAATGATACATAATCAAAGTTTTGTTCATCAAAGAATGTATCGATCTTTAATCCACCATTTCCATGAAATTCAAAGGATTTGTCACTCACTACATCAAACGAATCATTGAATTGTAGTGTTTTAGGATCGATCTGTAAAATAATTGCTAGTACAGAAAATAGATCAGCATCACTGTTTTCATTTAAAGTTTGCATGATAGTTGGATATTTTGTTTCAAAATTTGTTAAAAGTTTTTGTTTGATCGGATCATTTTGCATTGCTTTTAATACACTATTTAAATCAAATGAACTAAACTCTAAAACTTTTTTTGCCCCCAATTCATTGCACACTATAAAACTTATTTGTTTTGAATTCAGATAAGCTCCAATAGCCCCTTTAGTATAGTTCGCTTCTTCCATCATATTGAACATTGTATTGATCGTTGTATCTTCATCAAAATCTTTTAAATTTTGTGGCAATCGATTATTTCGTATCAATGTTACATTGTCTTTGATCACCACTGCATCAAGCCCAGTTGTATCATGAAAAAATAGATAAGGTACACCACTCTCTTTTGCATTGAGTGCTACTAAAGTGCTTTTTACACTATATGGTGCTTTGATCTTGATAAACTTTTTACCAGTAAGATTTTTAAGTGTTTCATCAAGAATAGTTACTTTTAATGTTGGTTTTTCAATACTAAATAATGCTTGTTGCTCTGCTTGGGTCAATAAAAATAGCTCGGTGATCGTACTACTATCACTCACTAAAAGAGTATCGCCATCACTATAATGTGGAGAATAATTTGAACTATCTTGTACAAAATTTCCCTCATTACTATAATGAGTACATACTAAACTATCATCCAAATATTTCTCATTTGATGGATCAGTAAGCATTGATAAACATTTTGGACACAAAGCTATATTATAATTATCACTTTCTACAAACGATTTTTCTATTTTCTTATTCTCTTGAGTTGTATTGATTTGTCCTAAAAAAATTGAATGGGGAAGATATTTTGCAACATTTGCAGAAAATAATTCCAATGCTTTTTCATCTTCATCACTCAAAGACAAAATGATCGAACCATATTTTTGTTCAACACTTCCAATGATCTGACTATCATTAACCAAATTTTGTAAAAAACCAGCAAAATAACTATTATTTGAATGAAATTGTATAGTTTGTTGTATCATAAAAAACTCTTTTTTTATTGTTTATTTGAAGGGTTCGCATAGTGACTGATCACATCTTCAAGTGATACAGTTTGTGCTTTTTTTGTATATGGAACACCAATAATGTCCAACTGTTTTAGTGCAGCTTGTATAAAATCATCAAATCGATCTTTCATAGTATCAGTCAATCCAATATTCACGCTAGCAATGTCATAAGGAACAATCCCAATAATATTGACTCGTGCCATTTTTTCTAACAATGAACAAATCTCTAGCATCTCAACGATCTCAACTTCATGAGCTGTTTGTTTATAACTACCAAGTCCCAATAGTTCATTGGCTGGGAGATTATAAATAGATCCCACAGAATCTTCCATCGTAATAGTATCAAGGATTAATACATCATCATAATCTTGATAATAGGTCATTAGTTGAAAGCCTAAAACACCACCATCAACTAAGACAACATTTTCTTCAAAATCGTAATTTTGCTCTAAATATCGTGAGGCATAGACACCGATGCCTTCATCTTGAAAGATGATGGTGCCTACTCCCACAATTGCAATTTTTCTATCTTCTTGCGACATAAACTCTTCTAATTATATTTCTTTATTTGTCTTCTTTAACAAATTTACTACCACCAATAACAATACTGATGTCACCTTCACTCCAGAATACTGTTCTCCAAATCTGATAATAGACATGGAACATTACCCAAATGATAATAGCATACATCGTATAATGGTGAGATAAACGTACATCCATATATGTTCCACCAGTTGCTGCTACTGTCCAATCAGTTGCTAAATGCAACATCGCTGGCCACCAGTTACCAATTGAACTAAGTCCAGAAGCAAGTCCATGAACATATAACTGTAATCCCGTCAATAACATCCACAATAACATTAAGTGGAAGATAAAGAAATATACTGCATTAAAACTATCACCATGTGTTGAGTCAAATTTTTTGACTCTATTTAAGGTGATAAGATTAAAAAACACTTGCCAAAACTCTTTAATGTTTTGACCAGTTGGTATAAGCTTTTTATATGCCTTTTCAAATCTTGAAAAGAAATATAAATATGCTACTACTATACTACTTACATCAAAGATGATCGCAGCCATGAAGTGTATCCATCTATTCCAAGCCATTACGTATTTATCCACAGCGGGATCCGCAATGAAACTTTGATAATAAGGATGCCCTATGTATAGTCCTGTAAGTACTGCAGCAACCATACAAATAGCAACAACCCAATGGTTCCACCGCATAAATGCGGTCATTCGTTCTACTTTTTTATAACCCATTGCAATCTCCTTATTTTAGATTGAACAACTTGTACTTACTTTGAATTGGCTCAATTCTTTCCCTTTAGTATCGATAATATGCACTGCACACGCAATACATGGGTCGAAACTATGAATCGTTCTTAAAATCTCTAATGGTTGATCAACATTAGCGACTTTTGTACCAATCAAGGCTGCTTCATAAGCACCCATTCTGTTTTTATAATCTCTAGGAGCAGCATTCCAAGTACTAGGAACTACGGCTTGATAGTTAGCGATTTTACCATCTTGGATTTTCACCCAGTGACCCAAACCTCCTCTTGGAGCTTCAGCAAGTCCATGACCTTGAGCATTTTTTGATACTTGATCAAAATCAAACTCTGTCCAAGTACTTAAATCACCATTAGCTACATTTGCTGCTAATTCATCTACCCATTCTACCATTACATCAGCCATAAGCTCAGTTTCAATTGCACGAGCTGCTGTTCTACCAACAGTTGAGAAAAGTGCCGCTGTAGGTGCTGGTTTACCTAGACCTAATTTGTCACCAAGAAGTGCGAGAAATCCAGTTACATATTTTGTGATTCTTTCATCACCAGCTGCAACTCCAATAACCATTCTAGCACCATTCTCACCAATATCAATAGCTAAACTACCTAAACCACAGCCAAAATCCATTACCTTCTTATCATAAAAGTCTGCCATTCCGCCGATTCTTGACCAAAAAACGTTATTCTTATACTCTCTATTAATATTGAATTGATAAATGAGTTTTCCATTTGTTTTATTCTATAAATTAAATTATAAAGGTTGAAGCTTTGTTTTTTAAGTGCTCACCACCAGGCAAT
>JBNLDA010000048.1:0-13415 GCA_050304095.1 Arcobacteraceae bacterium
AAATTTAACGAATTTTCTCTAATAGGAATTACAAAATGATTACAAATTTATCATGCCATGTAACTGTTTTGGAATAATTTATGAATACTATTTCGTAGATTAAATTCTACTACTGGAGTTAGAACATGAAAAAGCATGTTATCTCAGATATCAAATCAAAATTTTACCAAGAACTTTTCTTTGCCAAACAAAATGGTTTTGAAGGGGTATTGTTGTCATTAGACACGGATGCAGATCCATATTACTTAGATACTATTGAACCACAAGATGAGCTTTATTTAATTGCTGAAGATTTTGGTTGGGAACAATTTATCTTAATTGATTTTGTAAATAATAAAGATCAAATTTTAGACCTTTATGATGCTGCATAAGAGATACTCTTATGCAACTTGTTTGCAGTTATTGACTTTTAATTGATTTAATTTATCAAATAGCATCAACGTATTGCTTTCAATTTGTGCGGCTATTTGTCTTAACGTTAAGTTATCTACTCTTTGAGCATTTTTATCGATATATTCCTGTACTTTAAAGTGAATTGCATGGTGAATTTTCTTTAATTCTTCCCACTCTTTTGATTGAGTGATTGGATGATTATTTGCTTCATATTCACTTATCCAATGTCCCATATCACATTCTTTTTCATTTTTTACCGTCCATTTTTGATAAGTTCCAAGTTTTTGAAAATTTTGCATTTTAAAATTAATATGATCATTTTTCAATTTTGATGTTTGATATACCAAATCTACATCACACACTTGTTTTCTTATGATAGGATTAAATTTACCTTGAGAAGCTGCACTGATCAAATCTTCACTCAAATTAGAAATAGTCGTTGCCAATTGTGCAATATTTTGTGCATTTTGAGCATTGATCTGTGTATTTTGATCTAATACTGTAATTGCATCATTAATTTGTACTATCCCTTGACGCTGCTGGGTACTTGCAGAGCTTACACTTTCAATGATTTTAAGTGTATCATTGACTTTAACACTTAAGGCTTCATATCCTTTACTCATATTATCTGCAATACTTTTCCCTTCGATTGTTTTTGATGTCGCTTTTTCAACAAGATCTTTGATCTCTTTAGCGGCTTCTGCACTACGACTTGCAAGATTTCTAACTTCTTGTGCAACAACTGCAAAACCTTTCCCAGCTTCACCAGCTGTGGCTGCTTCCACTGCAGCATTGAGTGAAAGAATATTTGTTTGAAAAGCTATTTGATCAATCACCCCTATTGCTTCACTAATAGATACCACTTGTGAATTGATCTCATCCATACTATTTGCAGTTTTACTTGCAAGTTGTAAACCTTCTGATGAAGTTTTTGATAACTCTTTAGCATTAGTTCCCATCTCAAATACATGTTGCATATTTTGTTCAATATTAGTTGTGATCTCCTCAAGAGCTGCAGCAGTTTCTTCTAATGATGTTGCTTGAGAATTCGATGCACTTGATAATTGATTCGAGCTTTGTGAAAGTGTTGTTGTATCAAGATTGAGCTTATCACCAGTATTGATAATCATAGCTAAAAACTCTGCGACATTGTTTCCAATAAGTTTAGTACTTGCCACTAATGATCCAAAATCTCCATACAGTCCCTCTTCAGACTTTTTAGGGATCGTATAATCAAAATTATATTGTCCATACGCCGTTAAAGCATTTTGCAAAATATCAAATTTGCTTTTTGTTTCATCAAGCATTTTATTTACATTGATAATCAACTCTTTTACATCTGGTGATACATTATTATGATGAGGAATCTTATATCCATAAAATCCATTACTAACTTTTTGTAAGATATCATTTGCTTCTTCTAAAACTTCTCTATTATGATTGAGTAAGAAAATATTTTTTTCAATATTTTCATTAATATGATCAGCCATTATTTTAAATTCATCTTTTGATTCAATTTCAATCATCTCTACATGATCTGTTTTTTGACTAATAAAATCAAAAAATTCCATCAAACCCTTTTGGACTTTTTTCAAATTTTTATCAATTTGTCTTGAAAGATAATGTACCAAACCAAACTCTATAATTACAATAAAAATCGCTAACAATATCATTGTATAGATTGTAGTGGTTCTTTTATTTGTAATCGTCGTATTGATCTCTTTGATCATATTATCAGAACTCTTAGAGATAGTGAGAATATTTTTGTTTAAAATAGATTTTAATCCATCATTATTACTGAATCCAATCTCTTTATTTAATGATACTACACTCAATAACATCTCTTTATATTTGATCAATGCACCATTTATTTTTTGTTGTATCACTTTATCTTCAGTAAAATGTTCTGATCCTCGAACTGAACGTCTCATTTTAAAATGATCCACTTCAAATTCTTTTTCATCAAATTTTTTATTTAATAAAAATTCTTTTTCATGCAAATGTAACTTCATCATATAGTGCATCAATTTATAATCATATACTTTCGCAAATAGTTCATTGAGTTCAGTTTTTGCTTCATCCATGAGTTGCAAGTTTTTATTTATATGATTTTGTTTCACTTTTACAGCATCATATGCCTTTTTACTTTCTTGTAATTGAGTCATGATTGTTTGTACAGCATTTGAATCAATATCTATTTCTTGGAGTTTTATTTTTAAAGCATGGAGATTTTTTTCAATTGTTTCAAATTGCTTTTCATGGTCTTGATTAATCTTATCTAATTCGTGTATACCTAATTGAATTGTTTGGATAATCTGTTTTGTTTTCCCATATTTATCAAGTGAGTTCGCAAAGAGTAATATAAATATTATTAATATCGCATATCCAAGAATTGTTAAAGCGGATATTGAACCCAACTTACCTTTTATTGATGTAAATAAGAACATATTTAGAGCCTTCTAAAAAATTATTTACACAATTATAGTTATAGATTATTGCAGGATGGTTACAAAAAAGAAAATAAAAAAAGAGGAGTTTCCCTCCTCTTTTTAATTTTCCTTAAGCAGATTTTTTATTGTAATAAGATTGTAATACTTTAGTAGCGTTTTTGAATGCTTTTTTAGTGTTTTTCCCAAAACCTCTGAAAACACCATCAGTATTGATGAATTCAACAGCTTCAAGTTCACCTCTAGATTTGATATCCAAAGCTCTAAAAATATTGTATTCTTTTCTCAAATTTTCTACAGCTGGAAAAGATTCTTTTGATAATATTTGTACGATCATCATTTATTCCTTTTCTCTATATTTTATTACGGAAATTATATATAAAAAAAACAAATATGTCAAGTATTTTATAAAAAATTTTTATAAAAGTAGTAATATTTTATTACTATTTACTATATTTTTACTCTTTTTGATATAACTAAGTGTTATAAATATAGCGTTTTTGCTGAGCCTCTTTTACTTTTGTAACATCTACAACTATAAATCCATCAATACAATCAGAGAAATTTGGATCGATATTAAAGTCACAAAATTCTATTCCACCCTCCTCGCAAAGTTCACTATATTGTTTATAAAGTGTTGGGACACTTACTTCAAACGTACCAAGCATATTTCTTAATGTTTTAAAATCTTTTTTATAATCATCCCAAGTGAAATTATCTTTAAAATCATCACATTGAATTTTATAAGGTAGCTTTGCACTCACTAAGTTTTTCTTACTTCCAAAATATTGCATATAAAAATAAGTGATCATATTTTTTGCAATTGTAGGATAAGAGGCACTTAAACTCACAGGACCAAACATGTAACGTATTTCTGGATTATTTCTTAAATATGCTCCAATTCCATACCAAAGATAATCTAAAGCCCTACTTCCCCAGTATTTTGGCTGGACAAAACTTCTTCCAAGCTCAATTGAATTTTCTAAATAAGGTTCAAACTCTTCGTGATAGTCAAATAAGGTGGTAGTATATAATCCCTCATTTCCAAAATCTTTTACTACTTTGGCTACATTAGCGATTCTATATGCACCAACGATTTCAAGATCATCTTCATCCCATAATACAATATGTTCATAATATCGATCATATTTATCAGTATCTCGTTTTTCATTGATCCCTTCGTTCACTTTTCTAAATGAGATCTCTCTGAGTCGTCCAATCTCTTTTAGCACCACCGAGTTAGCTTTATGCGAGTACAAATAGATTTTTTTACCATCTTTAGTACAACCCAATTCAAGTGCACTCTTCAGATCTTGTTTCAAAGCTTTTCTATCTTCAGGATGGGCTATTGGATTTTGTGTATTAAAGAATTGTTTTTTCCCACGCTTAAGTGCATAGAGATGTTTTTTATAAAGATTCACTACATAATCTGTATCCAATCCCTTTGGATGGATATTTTCATAAGGGATAATCTTCCCTATTTTCATATTGATCTTTTTGTTTCTCTTTTTAAACATCTCATCAGATAAAAGGATTGTTGAAAAAGTCTTATTCAAAATAGATAAGGTGTAAAAAGTTTTTGAGTTTTTTGCATCAACCAAAATTGGTAAAATTGGGGAATGGGTACGCTGGGCAAATTTTAAAAATCCTTTTTGCCATTTTCCATCTAATACCCCTTTAGGTGTCGCTCGACTCACTTCCCCTGCAGGAAAAATGATCACTGCTTCTTCATTTTGAAGGGCATCATAGATTTTTTTGATATTCTCTTTGGTTTGTTTGGCTTGGAAGTTATCTATTTTGATAAACAACTGATTCAATGCTTCAAAACCTGCTAAAAAATCATTGGCTACAATCTTTACATCTTTTCTCACGCTTCCAATCAGTTTGAGTAAACATAATGCATCTAAAGCCCCTAAAGGATGATTGGCTATGATCACTACTTTTCCAGTAGTTGGGATGTTGATCTTTTCATTGTCAGTGTAACTAAAATCAAAATCAAAATAATCTAATACTGCATCAACAAATTCAAACCCTTCTAATCTATCATTTTCTTTTAAAAATTGATTGATCTTATCTTCATGGATCAACTTTTGAGCGATCTTGAAAACAGAATTTTTGATCATTGGAGATCGTTTATTAATAGAAGGAAATTTCTTCATTATCTCTTTTTCTATATTGATCATTTTAAACCTTTATTTGATTTTATTTAATATATGTTGCATAGTATGTTTTTCTAGCAATTTTATTTCATTGGTTGCATATTTCACATCCAATGGATATCCAATGGCTATGACATATTTTTTCTTTAAACTAATAAGATTATCTTTTAGGGCTTCAGTTAAGAACTCTCCTATAAGTTCTTCTTCGTTTTCATAAATATCAGAGATATATTTTGCATTCACTCCCCAAACCACTTGAAGCTTTCGTAGTGTTTGTAAGTCATAACTACTGACTATAATCATCTGTTTTGGACGAAATTTAGCAATACTCATTGCACTTCGTCCTGATCTTGAAAAAGTGATGATTGCATTTGGATTCAACGTTTGTGCAATAGTAGAAATCGCTGCAGCAATAGATTCATCTTTTGAAACTTCTATATCTTTATGATATTCATACACTTTTTCTGCTTCTTTGATCGTTTCATCAAGTACTTTAATCGCTTCAATTGAATAATTTCCAACCGTTGTTTCATCACTTAACATCACGGCATCACTTCCATCTAATACTGCATTTGCAATATCAGAGATCTCTGCTCGTGTTGGATAAGGGGAGTTGATCATTGACGTCAACATTTGAGTGGCAACTATTACTGGTTTTCGTAAACTATTGGCTTTTTCGATGATCATCTTTTGAATGGCTGGAACTTTTTGAACACCTAATTCTACCCCTAAATCCCCTCTTGCAACCATCACTCCATCTGATTCTTCCAAGATTGAGTCAATATTTTCAATTGCTTCAGGCTTTTCTATTTTAGCAATGATAAAAGGATTGGTTTCAAATGGTTCAATGATCTTTCGAGCTGTTTGAATATCTTTTTTACTACTTACAAATGAAAGCGCTACAATATCAACTCCATTTTTTGCCCCAAATTCAATATCTTTGATATCTTTTTCAGTTATGGTATTAATATTTAATTTTGTTTTTGGAAAGTTAATCCCTTTTTTAGAATGTAGTGTTTGGGCCACCAAAATCTCACATTGAGCAAAATTCTTAGTTTTTTTAACAACTTTTGCCCGAATCGTACCATCAGAAAAATAAACCAAATTCCCAACTTTCAGGCTATCGATGATCTTTGGATAGCTAATTGTGATCGTTTTGAGTTTTTCATCAACTACTTTTTTTGATAAGGTCAATATATCACCAACTTGTAAACTAATTGGTTTTTTAAGTTCACAAATTCGAATTTTTGGTCCTGAAATATCTTGTAAAATAGCTACTTCAATACCCACTTTACTAGATGCACTTCGAATTTTTTCAATTAAACTTTTATGATAACTATGGGTTGCATGAGAGAAATTAAGTCGAAAAACATTCACTCCCTTTTTGATCAATTTTGCAATTGTTTTAAGATCATCAGTAGATGGACCAAGCGTTGCAACTATCTTTGTTTTTCTCATCATATTTTACCTTCTGTATTGTTTTTTCTTATACATTTAAGGCAAATTCTATCAAGTATAGATTGCAAAATAGTTACAAAAAAGTTTGTGTTATTTGTTTAGATTGATCTTACTGTGCCAATTGCAAAATCATCCCTTTTGTTAGATCAAAGTTATCTACATGACCAGCTTGTGATCCATGGAAAAAAATACCATGGGCATGATAATTATCGCCTGGATGAGTAAATACACCTTGTTTCCCTTTTCGATAAATTCCAAATATAGTTCCTTCTTCTTTTTCTTTTCTTACAAAGATTTTTTCCATTAAGTAATGTTTTTCATCTGCTTTTGGAGGGATAATATTTCTTCCATAAACTATATGCCAAGTCAATTCTTTGAATGTTCCATTTAAAATAAATAAAAAGGGTTTACTAATATCAATATTATTTGAGATTGCTTCTGTTTCTAACCAATCATAAAAATCAAGATCGATCATATCCTCCGGAATTACAATTGGCTTAACAAATGTATTAGGACGAATGAGGGCTAAAAGCATTGCACTTTCACCTTTTGGTATATGATTTAGCGTTTTATTTGCTCCAGCTTTTCCATAACTCAAATATATGTTTCCATCAAAAACAGTAATTTCTCCAGTGGCACTTCCTAATGCTCCAACAGCATAGGTGCCTTTTTGTTCTAAATCCAAATTATCTATGGTTGTCTTACCAGTGATATTCCTTGTATCTATCATCTGTTTAAAATGACCATATGATTGAAATGTTTTTTCTTCTATACACTGTACATTCTCTTTGAAAATTGCTTCCTCTTTTTTTGCTTCTTCACACTGTTTTTGTGTTAACATTGTATTTTCAAATTGTGTCGTCCATAATATTGAATTATCAAGTTTACTTGAAGTAAGGTCATTGTTTACAAATTGTGCATCCCCCAATTGACTATAACTAAAGTCTGTGTTTTTAATGATTGTATCAATGAAGTGAGCCTTCCACGATATACTATAAGAAAAATCACTATTATCAATGGTAGCACTTTCAAGATTTACCCCTTTGAGATTTATTCCTTTAGCTTTTGTATTTACAAAATTACTAAAACTCAAATTCGCTTTCCAAAAGATTGTATTTTCGAGATTTGCGTTTCTAAAATCACATGATTGAACATCAGCCATAAAAAGGTTACTATTGCTTAGATTTGCCCCTGTGAAATTAGACTTACTCATATCAAATGCAGATAAATCTTTTCCACTCAAATCAGCATTACTAAAATCACACCCTATACACTCTTCATCTTTCAATAATTTATCTATATCATTTTGATCAAATGCACAAAGATTAATTGTAAACAATATAGTACATAATAAGTATTTCATAGATTTTCCTTAGTGATTTAGTATAAAGAATAATTATATCACTTTAATTTTAGAAGTCAATGAATAATAATCTTTCTAACCATATTTAAAGTTGACACTTCGTATCATATATGGATGAAAGCGCTAAATCAAAACCCTATTTTTGCCATATCCTCTTTATTTGTCGCTATTGGTTTTTTAGCTATTGGTTATGGAATGTTGATGACCTATATAGGAATATTTTTAAAAGAAAATGGTTCCACCGATCTTTCTATTGGTTTGATAAGTTCTGCATTTTTTGCAGGGGCGATTCTTTCTTCTATTTTTAGCCAAAAGATCATTTCTACTGTTGGTCATATTAGAAGTTTTGCAGCATTTGCATCAATGATGGTGATCACCTTTTTATTTCATACTATTTATATCGATGAACTTTTTTGGGGAATTTTACGTTTTATCTCTGGCTTTGCATACTATGGACTTTTGATCATATTAGAAAGTTGGCTTAATGAAAAAAGTGACGATGAGTATCGTGGGCAAACTTTAGCGATCTACTCAATTGTATTTTATCTCTCAACGGCACTTGGACAAATGGTTTTAAATATCCAAAATGCACAAAAAGACCTTTTCTTCTCAATTGGATCAGTTTTGGTACTTATCTCTTTAGGACTCATTGCCATTACAAAAATTAAAGAACCTCAAATAATCCCTTTTGAAAGATATAGCTTACCTAAAATGGCTTCGATAGCTCCATTAGCTTTAATGGGAAGTTTTATTGCTGGATTTATGGTGGGTGGATTCTTTTCGATGGTTCCTTTATATATCCTTGACCGTTTAGCTTCTATAGAACATATCGTTACATTTATGACTGTTTCTTTAATTGGTGGATTAATAGCACAATATCCTATTGGAAAACTCTCTGATAAATATGGAAGAAGATTACTTATAGCCTATGTCGCCTCTTTTATAGCCATAGTTTCTATATTGTTTTTATTCAATATTGAATCTTCGACTTTTGTTTACCTACTTGGTGCATTATTAGGGATGGGAATATTTTGTATCTATCCCTTAAGTGTGGCTAGAGCCAATGATATAAGTGACGAAAACCAAAATGTGGTAGAGATAAGCAGATCACTTTTATTCACTTATGCTATTGGATCATTTGTTGCACCAATTTTAATTGGATTTAGCTTTAGTGCGATTGGGTATGATTCATTTTTTATTTTTTATGCAATCTTAGCTATATGTTTAAGTGCCTTTGCACTAAGTAGGGAAAGAGTGCCTGATGATCAGCTTACAATTTTTGTCAAAATTCCACCAGTGGCCGCTGAAGTGATTTCTGAAATGGATCCAAGACAAGATGAAGAATGGGTCAACGAACAATCTGAACATATTCAAACTTAACTGCAATTTCATAATTTTTGATTTGTTATAAAAAGTTATGTATACTTAGATAAATTAAAATAAAGTTTTTATATGAAATATTTAGCTCTAATATTTGTACTTTTATTAAACTTATCATATGGTAACCTTACAACTGAAGAAAAAGAGTATTTAGAAAAAAATAATACTTTTACAGTGTGCGATCAATTCAATCATTATCCAATCTCTGGACATAGAGATGGTAAAATCATAGGTATTATGGGTGATATTTATGATCTAATATCACAAAAACTTAATATTACATTTGAAGCCATTGAAGTCAACTCCTATGAAGACCTTGATCAAAAAGTAAACTCTGGACAATGTGATTTGGTTTCTATTATCACAAAAGGACAAAAACGATTTCCAGATATGCAAACTTCCCATACTATTCATTCAGTTTATTTTGCAAGTATCGGAAATTTACAAAGTGTATTTTTAGATGATGAAGCTGATCTTTCACAATATACTTTTTATGTACGCTTTAATTCTTTTTTAAAAGTATTTAAAAAATTCTATCCCTCATTAAATGTTGTATTTGAACCTGATACCAATATTATTATGAATAAAGTATTACAAGATAAAACAAATATTTATATTGATATTAATTCAATTATAGATTATCAAATTCAAAAATATGGTTTTGATCAGTACAAACTCAATGGTATCTTTGATAAAATAAACCTTGAAGGGGCCATTGGTGTTAATAAAAAACATCCAATACTTTTAGAAATTATCAACAAATCACTTGACCATATTGGTCAAACTAAAATTGAACAAATCATCCAAAAATATCAAATCAAAGAATTTCAAATAACAACAAATAATAATATCTATCTTTTGTGGGGAATCATCGTATTAGTGATTTTACTTGTTGTGCTTTTATATATTTCTAGTATTAAACACAAAGCAGCATCTAAAACACTTTTAGAAAAGCAAAAATATGAATTCCTTCTAAAAAACTCTACAGATGGAATACATATAGTAAGTTTTGATGGAAAATTAATTGATTGTAGTGACACATTTGCACAAATGTTAGGATATACAAAAGATGAGATATTAAAACTGGATGTTAGAGATTGGGACAACAAACAAACAGCTGATGAAAACCATATGAATAGTATTCAAAAAAATAATGAATCAAGATTTCAAAGCCAATTTACAAAAAAAGATGGAACAAATATTGATGTTGAAGTACTCATCAAACAAATTGAATTCTCAGGTCAAAAATATTTTTATGCTTCAGCTCGAGATATTACAGAGAACCTTGCCAAAGAAAAAGCATTAAAAGAAAATGAATTTAGATGGAAATTTGCAGTTGAGGGAAGTGGCGATGGACTATGGGATTGGAATTTAGAGACCAATGAAGTATTTTTTTCAACTCAATGGAAAAAAATGCTTGGATTTGAAGAAGATGAGATCCAAGGAAGTTTGGAAGAATGGGAAAAAAGAGTTCATCCTGACCAAATACAACAATGTTATCATGATATACAAGATCATCTTGAAGGCAAAACTATATCTTATATAAATCAACATCAAGTATTATGTAAAGATGGCACTTATAAATGGATACTTGATAGGGGTATAGTTGTAGATAGAGACGATAATGGGAATCCATTGAGAATGATAGGAACACACACTGATATTGATGTGATCATTAAATTAAAAGATGAACTTGAGACCATATTCAAATACACGAGAGATGGGTTAGCTGTTATTGATAATGAATCTAAACTTTTAAATTGTAATGATGCATTTGCAAACCTATTGGGGTATACAAAAAAAGAACTATTAACAATGAGTTGTCAGGATCTCACACCAACGGACGATCAAATGATCTGTGAAAATGCTATACAACAAGCTTTGGAAAAAGGTTATATAGAAAATATAGAAAAAAGATGTTTACACAAAGATGGTAAGATGTTTCCCGTGACAATGGATATAGCTATGCTTCCAAGTCAGAATAGATTTTTGATCTCTATAAAAGATCTCACTACTATCAAATCAATGGAAGAACAAGCAAAATTAGCCTCTATGGGTGAGATGATAGGGAATATTGCACATCAATGGAGACAACCACTAGCAGTGATAACGGCCAATGTAAGTGAACTTAAAATCACTCAAGAGTTTGATGGAAAAGTATCTGAAACATTGGTTAATGAAATAACTGATTCCGTAATTCGACAAGCTAATTACTTATCACATACCATAGATAATTTTAGAGACTTTATCAAAGGAAACACCCTATATGAAAATATATCTATCAAAAAAGCAATTAATAGCTCTATCAATCTTATCACTGCTTCATTGAATTCAAATTATATCACTTTGATTCAAGATACTGAAGATGATCTAAGAGTTTATGGAAATGTCAATGAACTAGAACAAGCATTTATCAATATACTTAATAATGCTAAAGATGCTTTAAAAGATAATATTTCCAATGAAGAAGATAGATTCGTATTTATCACTACAAAAAAAATAAATGAAAATCAACTTAAATTGCTTATAAAAGACACTGGGGGTGGAATTCCACTTAATATTATGGATAGAATCTTTGAACCTTACTTTACAACCAAACACCAATCAAGAGGAACTGGACTTGGATTAGTAATGGTAGATAAAATTTTACGTGAACGTCATGAAGCTACAATTGATGTTTATAATGAAAAATTTATCTATAATGATAAAAGATATGAAGGTGCTTGTTTTCAGATTATCTTTACCAATAAAGAAAAACCTACCACTAAATAGTTTCAAAAAGAATTGTTTTTAACTCTTCTTTCATGGTAGTCGTTAACTTTGTGTTATTGCAATATAAATAAAATGGTACAGTGTTTCTCATCGATTTTTTCAACCGTTTTCTTAATGTTGAAATTTGATCAATAGGGATCAATTTTTCACCATCATAAAAAGAAAATTCTTTTGAAATACCTGTTTTAAAAGATACTATTTGATAGGTAAAAAATTGCTCATGTGTTTGATATCGTTTAGTAAACTCATCTAATGATGTTTGCAATTTCAATATTTTTTTTGCACTTACATTTCCGAAACTCTCACGAAATTTATACCTTTCAACTTGAGTAAATTCAAGTACATTATAAAGGTCATTGAGATTTTTCCAAACTGATTTGAAAAAGTGTTTACCAAAAAGTATCTCTTCAAAACAAACCAAATATTTGCTATTTTCTAATGAACTTTTTGATTTATGCTTCATAGCAAAATATTCTTTTTTAAATAATGTGATTATCCAATTCTCATCAAGTTGAGAGATGATATCTAATTGCTCTTCTTTATTGATAAAATTAATGAATTTCCAAAGCATTGCAATACTGTCTGAAAGTTGTTGTTCCTGTTTTTCAGTGAAATATTGTTCAGACATATACCATACAACATTTTCTAAAAGTGCATCACTGAGGGAAATTTTGTGATTATGAATGATCTTTTTATAGAGATTAAATCGCATCTCTAACATATGCTCAATATCTAATAACCCTTCATCAAAAAAGGTTAAGACAAATTGATCATTATCTTGGATCAAAACTGCTTGTTTGGTAATGCGAATATGATCAACCGCGCCACCTATATAACCACTTGCTAACATATCTCTATTGATATAATCAAGCCTATCCGCATCAACTGTACCATCTATATAGCGATGCAATACTTCATAAGAGAAATATTTATCTTGCTTCTCTTCTAATATATTTTTCACTAATGTATGCAATAAGACCAAATAGTGTTTATCATACAGTGTTTGCACCAAATGTGGCAATTCTGTTTTAAATAAGATATCGATCAAGTAGCTTCCAACTGCTTCATGTAAGACTTCATCTTCATCATGATGGGTGATCTGTTTATAAAAATGGATGAACTCTAACTCTTTATGATTTGGCATTGATTTTTCATTGATCTTTCGATACATTTTTTGCAAGGCATATTCCACTTGATGGGAGAAAGGAAAATGTCCTACATCATGTAAAAGCCCCACCAATCTCAATGCTTGCAATATGATAATATAAACATTGTTATGCAGTTTTGATTTAGTAGGAATAATAAATTCATATAAAGAACTATCATCAAAGAAATCAAGATTATCCAGTGAAATATTGAGGTTTTTCTCTTTGATGATAGAGGTGATCGATTTGTGCAATGCTTTAATAAAATCATCTCTTAACACCTCATCACTATTGAGTA